>CAYZYD010000175.1:0-7716 GCA_964482505.1 uncultured Planctomycetia bacterium
CCCGAGATCCCCCTCGAAGAGCCGCCGCTCGATCTCGCGCCGTTCACTCGGAAGATACCCGCCGCGGTAGGCTTCGATCCTCGTCTCGATCCCACGCAGACTCGCCGACTCGCGGCTCCGCTCTCCGATATAGCGGTGGATCAACTCGACCGTGTTTCTCGATCGTCCAAAACAGATCGTCTTGATCCCGCGCCGAACGAGTTCGGGCAAGAGCCGGACCGCGACCGAAGGCGCACCCTTGCGGTAACGGATGCCGTCATCTCGCACAAAGAGCGGCGGATTCCAGAGGATCGTCGTCTTTTCTCCTGTGGGCGAACCGTCGTTGTCGACGAGCTCAAACGGTACCCCGCAGAGTCTCTCGGCGTGCTCGCGCGGATTTGCGATGGTCGCTGAGGTGGCGACAAAGGTCGGATCGGACCCGTAATGCTGGCAGATCCGACGGAGCCTTCGCATCACCCCACCACAATGCGAACCGAAAATGCCGCGTAGAGTGTGGACTTCGTCGATAACGACATACTTGAGATTTGAGAACAGAGCCGCCCAGCCGCCGTGGTGCGGCAGCATGGCCGCGTGAAGCATATCGGGGTTGGTCAGGATCAGCCGACCGTGTCGACGCAGCCGACGCCTCCGCACGGGTTCGGTATCGCCGTCGTAGATGCCGGCTTCAATTTTAAGGTCGAGAGCTTCGAGCAGCCGTCCCAAGCTGCGCATCTGATCCTGGGCGAGTGCTTTGGTTGGGAAGAGATAGAGAGCGTACGTCGAAGGATCTTCGAGCACCCGACTGATAACGGGGAGTTGGTAGCAGAGCGACTTACCACTCGCAGTGGAAGCGGCGATCACGGTGTTCTTTGAAGCTTGAATTTGGTGGATCGCCTCGGCCTGGTGTCGCCAGAGCGGAAAGCAACCCGTCTCCTGAAGGTACCGTTCGAGACGGGCGTCGAGGTGAGGCGCACTTTCGTGATAGGAGGCGCGGCGCGGCGGCACGGTACGCACTGCGCAGATCTCGTCGGGCTCGGCGACGCTGCGTTCAAACTCCGAGATCATCGGCGCGATCTCGAGCCGCCCCCCGCGTGGACGGACAACGTCGAACGCTTCTCGATCGCGGATCTCCGAGCCACCAGACTCTTCGGGGCTGGGTTGAGAAGGCTGAGGCCAAGCGTGCACCCGATCCATAAACCGCGCGCGCTGCGCTTTGAGGACCGCTTGCGAAGCGGCCTTGTCGCGGTCGCTCGGAGGCGACTCGGAACACGGCTCGGAACTTTGAAATCGAGGCGGCTGAGGTTTGATCTCAGGCGCTGCGACTTCGGGGCTCGCCGGTGACGGTTCGGGCGTGGGTGACTCGTTCTCAGCAGGTTGGCGAGCAACCTGCGGCTCATTTTCGTCGGTCGGTGACGGCATCGATGCTTAGTCCTCAGGACTCGACAATGCGGGAGGCAGAATCGGGCCAGCACAACCTAACAAAGCCATAACAGTGCTGCCAGCCCGGTTTGTCGACGAAGGCGCGAAGTCCAGATTCCATTTATTAAATGCCACGGCCAACCAAGGACTTTGCTTCGCCCCCTCGATCCGTTACTCTGCTCGAGCCGCTGCGGAAAGGCTGCTCTTGGGAAGACGCAGAAGATCCGCCCGCCACGACTTCTACCAGCAACTCTGGAACACCCGGCCTGTATCCGGTCGGTGTGTCGTTAGGTTATGGATCCAGCGTATCTGCCCGGTACGGACTCGCTCTCTTCGGTCCGTGGAGTTACATGAAGAGTCTGGCTCGATCGGGCGAGCGCCGAGTAAGACTCGCAGACTCTCAGGCCAATTCGGGTGGCTATGGCTCGCCCTCCTCGCGGCGCTGATCTCCTGCCAGACTCCCGATAAATCTCAGCCGACGAACGCTCACGCGCACGCCGAAGCAGCGATCGATCTCGGGCGGACGCAGTTCGAACAAGGCCAGTACGCCCGCGCAAAAAAATCCTTTCTCAAGGCCGTCTCACCCGAGCTTCCCGCGACGACGCGCGGTACGGCTTTTCTCGGGATCGCTCGCTGCGATCTCGCTATTGGCCAGGTCGACGACGCACTGCCACTCCTGCAGCGCTCCGAGACGATCCTCAAAGGTAACCCGCTCCACTCGCGGGTACTCGTCGCCTTGGGCGAGACTTATATCGACCTCGACTCCTTGGGGCTCGCGCGCGAATACCTGCTCAAAGCCTACCGCTCGACCGAAGCGGGACCGGTAAGAGAACACGTCGCCTATCTGTTATCTCTCCTCTACGAGGGCGCGATGAACGCGAAAGAGACCCGCCGTTTTCGGAGAGAAGCGCCGAGCGTTCGGCGATCCGATTACATCGCTTGGCGAGAGAAGATCCTCGGCCCCGAGATACCGCTCGAAACGCCGCCCTCCCGATCGCCTCGTCGAGTCGCGAGCTTCACTTTTCGTTCGCGGGCCGAGTGGGGCGCCCACAAGACCAAACCCAACGCCAATGCGATGACGACGGTCAACGCCCTGACGATTCACCACTCAGGCGAAGAAAACCCGGTCCCGCTCGCAAACCCGAGTGAAGTGCGAGCCCACCTTCTCAAATTGCAGCATTACAGCCAGCGGCGACAGGGTTGGGCGGATATCGGTTACCACTTCCTCATCGATCCTCGGGGTGATATTTGGGAAGGTCGCTCGCTCATCTACCAGGGGGCGCACGCGGGAAACAGCCGACTCAACAAGGGGAACATCGGGATTGCCCTGCTCGGCAACTTCGATCGGGAACGGCCAACCCCCGCGCAGGTCGAGGCCCTTCGGCGCCTTTCGAAGACACTCGTCGATCGCTATCGCGTCCGTCCGAGCCGTGTCTTCAGCCATAAGGAGCAGCGTCGGATTGGGGGCTTGGCCGAGACTCAATGCCCGGGACGTCACCTCGAGCCCGAGATTCCGCGGCTTCGTTCTTGGCTTCGCGGATCCTGAATCCGCGCAGTGTCGCTGATTCGCGGATCCTGAATCCGCGCAGTGTCGCTGATTCGCGGATCCTGAATCCGCGAATGGTTCTTGGCTTCGCGGATCCTGAATCCGCGCGGTAACTCTGATTCGCGGATCCTGAATTTGCGCGTTGTCTCTGGTTTTGGGGATTGGGCGTAGATCTGTGGGTTGCGGGTTGTGGTTGTGGTCGGGTGTTCTCTCGCGGACTTTCGACCGGGGGTGGCCGCCAAGCGGGATCTGCGACGGTTATCCAAAGCATAACTCGCAGACAACTTAGAAAAGGCCCGATCGATTGCTCCCGAAGTTGCCTCAGGGTTTGGCGTCGGGGGGTCGAGTTGCCCACCTCCTACTCTGTCCTACCCTTCTCGAATCGTCCGATTCATCTGTGTGCCCTTTCAGTCCGTTTCACCCGACCTCCCGACAATTTTGCCCACTCATGTGCTATCCTTGGACCCACGCAATGGGCGCTTTCCAAAAATGCCAAGAATTATCATGGAGATCGAGTTGACTCAGTCGCTCTCCCGTTCGCTACCGATAGCGTTAATCCCCACGTTCGTTTTGAGACGTCAGAAGCAGGCCGGCGTAGCGACCTTCACATTGGTGCTCACGCTACTCCTGCCCGCGCTTCTCAGAGCGCAAGCCGAACCGAACTCGCCTTCGGGCAGCCTCGCGCCGCACTGGAGCGACGTCGCCCTGGGTTCCGAATATTTCGAGATCGCGCGTCGACAGCAGTTCCTTGTCATAACCGACACCTACTACGATCGCGCAGACCCAGAGACCCCGATCACCAAAGCTGAGCGAAGTCGACTCGAAGCCCTTCTTGAGCCCACCCGGATCGAGAGACACCCGGTGCGTGGTATCTGGAAGGTCACCCTGGATCGCCCCGTCGACGGTCGCGACCTGGCGCAAACACTCGAGGCTGAAGACTTCGTGCGTTGGATATCGCCCGAGTACTCTTGGAACGGTGATCGACGAATTGCGACGACGGGTGAGTTCTTTGTCGAGTTCGAGGCGGGATCAGATATCGAAGCGACCCTCGAGGCACTGGAGTTGTTCCGCGTGCGCAGCTACCCGACGCTCGCCCGCACACAAGACCGCGAAGTCATCTTGGTTCGCAGCCTCGCCGTCTCTGTCGACGTGGCCAAGAAGATCGCTGCCCTTGAATCCCAGTCCTCAGTCCGGCGCGCCGAACCCAACCTCCTGTTTCATATCGAGCGGTTTCAGGTCAGTAATGTTCCCAATGATCCCGACTTCGAGGAACAGTGGGGACTCGCGAACGCCGGTCAGCAATCGAGTTGGACGCCGGGTGCCGACGTCGGAGCGCTACTCGCCTGGGATATCTCGCTCGGCGCCGACGACATTGTCATCGCAATCATCGACGAAGGCGTCGATCTCTCGCATCCCGATCTCGATCAACTCGTCTCGGGATATGACGCGACCAACGGCCCGAGTATTAGCGGCCCGGGGTCACCGACCGCGAATGAAGCGCACGGAACCGCGGTGGCCGGGATCGCGCTTGCGACTCGCGACAACAACCAAGGAGTTTCGGGACTGGCCCCGAATTGTCGGATCATGCCGATTCGCGTGGGCTACGGCTCGCCGTTTACCACCGCGGACTGGATCGTCAATTCATTCCTTTTCGCAACCGACAATGGAGCCGACGTGCTCTGCAACTCTTGGGGCAACGTCCCTCCGCTCACCGTCATTCAGCAGGCGATCGAATACGCAGTGACCGAAGGACGTGACGGTCTCGGTTGCCCCGTGATTTTCTCAGCCGGCAACGGCGGCTCGGTGACCTACCCCGGTTCCGACCCGCTCACGATTGCGGTCGGGGCGAGTAGCCCCTGCGACGAGCGAAAATCCTTTACCAGCTGCGATGGTGAGACCTGGTGGGAGTCGAGCTTTGGTCCCGAGATCGATCTCGTCGCTCCCGGGGTACTCATCCACAGCACCGACATCACGGGACCGGGCGGCTTCTCTGGCTCGAACTACGTCGACGACTTTCGAGGAACCTCGGCGGCCTCGCCTCTCGTCGCTGCGGCGGCGGCGCTGTTGATCTCCGTCGCGCCGGACCTTACCGGCGAAGAGATTCGCGAACGCCTTCGCGAAACCGCAGCTGACGGAGTGGGTATCCCCGCTGAAGACGTCCCCGGGTTTGACGCGTTTATGGGATACGGTCGACTCGATGTGCCAGCGCTTTTGAGTACCGAGATCGACGTCGCCCCCCCGAGCAATTTCACCTGTAGCGAGAGTGGGAGCGGAGTCGAGCTCTCGTGGCAACTTCCGTCGGTGCCTTACGACGCAGGACTGCTCCTTACTCGTAACGGCCAGTACGTTGCGCTGCTCCCCGAAGGGACCGCGAGCTTCTCGGACACGGACGCGGAGGCAGGCCAGCTCCAGTACGAGTTGACTGGATTCACAAACGACGGCACCTCTCCGACGAGCCTCTGCGAGATCCTCTACGTTGCGGACTCTACCGATCTCGTCTGGGCTCCTGTTGAAATGCCGGGTCTCATCGCTGGAGGCAGTGCGATCCACGAGTTCTTGAGTGATAACGGCAGGGTGCCGCTGCTGATCGAAGATCTCGAGGGGGTACCCGATCTTTCGACGTTTCAGACGGTCTGGGTCAATCTCGGAATGTCGCCGTTTGCTTACACGCCCACGGTTGAAGAGATCGGTCGCTTCGAAGACCTCCTGCTCGACCCGCTCAGCGATACCGCCGTCTACCTCGAAGGGGGTGATATCTGGAGCCTACCCGCCGCGGTAGATTTGCGATTACTCTTCGGGGTGGTCGGAGCCGACCCCGGCTCAGCCGACCTATCAAACCTCGTCGCGACGGGCGAGTGCGGCGTCGACTTTTCGACGTTGTCCTATGTCGGTGAGAATGAGAGCGTCGATCGTCTCGATCCCCTCCCGTCGGCCGCCCCACTCCTCGAAGCCGAAGGCGCCGACTATGTCACGTCGCTCTTTTTCTCGACCCCGAGTTACAAAACCATCGCAGCGAGTCACGAACTCGGCGGGCTCGATCTCGGCGGCGGCGAGACAGCCAAGGTCCTCGTCGGACGCTACTTGAGCTGCTTGCTCGGCGATTCTCTCCCCAATCAGATTCTCGCGGAGGATCTGGTCGGTCTACCGGGTGGAACCGTCACTCATACGATTCGCGCCACGACGTCGCGTGCCCTCGAAGCCTTCTCGTTTGGACTCGATTACGACCCGGACCTCCTCTCTCTCATGTCGTTGACCGTGGCGGGCACCGCCGCCGAAGACGCCTCCTACGTCGGCACGACTCACGACCCGGCCCAAGGGTTTTGGACGCTGGGAGCGGTGATCGACTTCTTCTCTCCCCCGAACACTCCCCTCGAAACGTTGAACCCCGGAGTCAACTTTCCGATCGCCTCGGCCACCTATGGAATTGCTCCCGAGGCGAGCCTCGGGACCGCATCGCCGCTGGTGATTCCCGCCGCCATCGGTACGCCAAGTGTCGAGACGGTCTTCATTGCAGACTCGGCCACGAGTTACTTTCCCGAGCGTCGAAACGGGATGCTCAAGGTGGGTACGGGGCAACCGAGTGAATTTGAGCTCCCCGATCTTTTCATCGTACCTGGAGAGTCGGGAAGCTTTTCGGTAACGGGTTCGCTCGCCGACGAAGCGATCGGCTACTGGTTTGGAGTGGCTTACTCAGAGGAGATGCTCGAAGTACTCGAGCTGCGACTTGAGAACTCGCTCGGTGCGAATGCCGAGTACGTCGATCTCACGATCAACGATTCCTGGTTTACCGCGATCGTCTTCAACGACATCGCGGGACCCTTCGAGACCATCAGTCCGATCGGTAACGCAACCTTCCTCGAGGTCGACTTCGTGGTACCGGGAACAGCCGTCGTCGGTCAGACGACCGCTCTCTCATTCGAGGTGGTCGGCAGCGCTCAGATCGCCCCCACGATCTTTACCGAGAACGGTAACTCGATCCCTAATACCTCGTCCGGAACGCTCTCAGTGGTCGCAGGCTCACTCTTCATCCGCGGCGATGCCAACGGCAGCGATTCCGCTCCCGATGTCGGGGATGTGATCGCGATTCTCGAATATCTGTTTAGTGGTAATGACTTGAGCTGCTTTGACGCGGCCGACGTCAACGACACCGGTACTCTGGATATTGCCGACGCAATCTTTTTGCTCGAGTACCTGTTTTCGTCGCAGAGTCCGCCACCGGCTCCCTTCCCCGACCTCGGTCCCGACCCGACCGAAGACTCGCTCGGTTGCGACAGCTAAAGCCGAGTTCAAGAAACAGCGTGTCGTCGAAATACTATACCGTCTCGAAATTTGGGCCGTCTCGAAACTTGGGCCAGATCACGGCGGAAGAGGTCAATCCCCGTCGTCGTCGAGCGCACTGTCGAGCCAGCCGTCATCGTTTTGGTCAGCAATCGAGTTTCGCGTCCGCTTGCCCTCACGAACCGCCTGCTGGTATTCGAGGCGAAGCCGTTCGTACTCGGCCGAAGAGATATCGCCAGGCTCGATCACCTCGTCTTGAAGAATGTCGCGGTGAAGCTTGACGATAAATGGGATACACCAACCGCATCCGGTCCCGGCTCCGTAGCACTCAGAGACTTGCGAAGCCCGTTTCGGACGCTCGCGGCGGATGTAGTTGACGATCTTTCGCTTGGTAATGCGAAAGCAGTAGCAGAGTTTTGCGTCGAGTTCCATGCCTTGAGTCTAGTGTCCTGTTCGAAAAGTTCGAGCAAGAATCGCCGGCCCTCGACCTCCCT
>CAYZYD010000176.1:0-7712 GCA_964482505.1 uncultured Planctomycetia bacterium
GTTGCTCGACGGCAAATCGCGGGTGGCCGCCTCGCTTCTCGATGGTCGCTCCGACCGAGTTCGGTTAGTCGAGGCGAGTTTTCTCGAACGCATCGAGGCCCTCTTCTCAGAGGAGGATCGGCTCTACAAAAATGGGGCCCGGTCCAAGAAATCATGAGCGTTTCAACAGCTTACCTTCGCGCTCAGGGAAACGACTCGGCGTGAGGATTCAAAAGGCTCTAAGCGCAGTGGTTTAACGCGAGATCCTCGGAGTTGAAGCGAGCGGAATCGAGGACGGCGGGTAAGATCGGGTCCGAATTGGGGAATTCACATCAACCAGTTTGGGGATCTATCTTGAGCCTTCGCTATCGCTCCGCGCTCCTGGCGACTCTCGCCCTGACTCTCCTCGTCTCGAGCTGCGACAACTCATCGAGCGATTCTTCGGGCGGCGACTCTCTCTTTGTCTTCTCGCCCGAGATCACCCCGTTCGCTACCGATGCCCTGATCGTCGCACCGCGTCGGTCTTCGGCAGCCGTGACTCTGCCGAATGGTCTGCGAGTGCGGGCGGCGAGCTACCAGCTTGTCCTCTCGCTCGACGAAGCGGTAACCGCGGCGGAATGGGATGCGATCCAAACCCATCTCGAATTGCGCGGAGGTCGACCCGTCGGGCAAAACCCGGCGCTGCGTTCGATCACTTACGAATTTGAATCGAATGCCCTCGTCGAGACGTCACTCGCCGACACTCGAGCCCTCGGGGGAGTCGCGCAAGTCTCGCCCAATCTTCAGTTCGAGCTCGCAGTCGAACCGATCCACGATCTCGGAGACTCACC
Organism: uncultured Planctomycetia bacterium; assembly: GCA_964482505.1. Lineage (GTDB taxonomy): Bacteria > Planctomycetota > UBA8108 > UBA1146 > JAJFFE01 > CAYZYD01. Next base: position 810 of record CAYZYD010000176.1, read on the forward strand.
GGGGGAGTACTGGCTCACCGCGTTGCGTGCTCCCGAAGCGTGGGCGATGACCACCGGAGCCGCGGACGTTCGCATCGGTCTCGTCGATTCCGAGTATCAGTTCGGTAGCGGCCACCTCGAAGCGAGCCGCGTCGGCGTCGTGTCGATTACCGACGTCGCTTCGAGTAGTCAGCACGGAACCGCGATCGCCGCGCTCATCGGCGCTACGGGTCTCGACGGTTCGTGCGCCACCGGAGTTGCGTGGCAGTCGACGCTGATCTCGAGCCCAGTCTTTGGGGTTGAGCCATTTGCGGAGGAAGCCGGCGAGTCGGACGCCGCCTTCCTGACCGAGGTCGAGGCGGGTATCGGCGAGACGATCGATACCGGTTGTCGCTTGGTCAATCTCTCGATCGCACCCGACCTCAGCGAGACTCCACTCGAAGAACAAGCGCAAGTGAAGCGAGCGTTTCGGGCCGCTCTGGGGGGGTCGGTTCGTTACGCTGCGCTTCACGATGCGCTGCTCGTCTGGGCCGCGGGTAACGACTCGCTTGAGGACGACGCGATATTTCCCGAGGAATCGAGTGGGCTTGAGCTCGAGTCGCTCTGGACCGACCACTCTCTCGTGGTCGGGGCGAGTACGAGCGACAACCGGATTGCGTCCTTCTCAGATCGTGGGGCCGTTGTCGATCTCTTTGCCCCCGGAGAAGAGATCCGAATCGGAAGCTTGTCGATCTCGTGCGAATTGAGTTCGGGGACGTCGCTTTCGTGTGCGCTCGTCAGCGGCACCGCCGGGCTCGTGCTCGCCGAACGCCCCGATCTCTCTGCGGCCCAACTCAAACAGATTATGGTCGCCTCGAGTCGACAGCTCAGGCCGGGCGGGGCGCGGGTCCTCAACGCTTTCGAGGCGCTCCTTGCGGCCCAACGCGCACCCTTAAGCCCGAGCCCTGTCGAGACTATCGAGCTCGCACCGAGTGAAGCCGCGGAGTTCGTCCTCGAGTACACCGCTCCCGACGGCGCCGTCGAACCGAGCCTCGATATAGCATTTCTCATCGATCGCTCTGAAACCGCGGAAGCGATCGCCAGTAGTCTCAGCAGTGAACTCGACTCGATTGCCCAAGCTCTCCGGGCCGAGCACCCGGACCTTCGTATCGGGGTGGCGAGCTTCGTCGACTTCCCCGTCGCTCCCTTCGGATCGCCTGGCGATACGCCCTACTCGCTCGAGGAGCCGCTCACCTATCTCGATTCGAGAGTTCATACGGCGATCGAACGAGTCGCCGCGTCGGTCTCGGGAGGATTCGATCTTCCCGAATCACAATACGAAGCGCTCTACCAGCTAGCGACCGGAGCCGGCCTCGATCGAGACGGTAACGGCGAGTTTGATGGAGACCTTGAAATCGTGCCTCACGAAGTTGGCTTTCGCCCCGGCGCCCTCAAGATCGCCGTCTTGCTGACTGACTCCCCTTTTCACGACAATCTCACCGAGCCGAGCTATCCCGGCGTGTCGAGTACATTCGCGCAGAACGCACTCGCAGACCTCGGGGTTCGGGCGGTGGTCATCGGGAGCGACCTTCCCGCGCTCGCTCTCAACCAATCACAAGCCCTCGCGACTGCCACCCAAGGCGCGCTTATCGATCTCGAATCGGGAGCTCCGGGACTCGGAGATCCTCTTATCCGCACGATCGAAACTTGGACCGAGTCCACCCTCGTGCGCCTTCAAACTCGAAACGACTTGGCCGGAGTCGTCAACCAACTCCCGGAGCCGACCTCCCTCAACTCGGCCGGAACTTTCGCCACGACGCTTCAAATCGAGAGCCCCCAAGCCAGTGGTCTGTTTCGACAACAGCATCGCTTCACGATCGAACTCATTACCGAATCGGGAGCGGTTCTCACCCAGCAGCCCATCGTCCTCGAGATCCCTGGCGACCTTTCGTTCTAGCCAAGTAGAGAGCGGGAATCCGGTCAATCGATCTTCATCTCGAGACGCTGATTTGGATGCAGTTTGTATTAGAGTGGTCGCAGTTTTCTCGAGCAGCGGAGCTGAGGAGCGCCTCGGCCGAGTGGAGCTGATCTTCGGTTAAAGGGCCACGTCTTGAATTTTCAAACTATCCGAATCTTCGTCGACGCCGACGGCTGCCCCGTCAAAGATGAAATCTATAAGGTTGCCCAGCGCTACGCGCTCCCCGTGACGCTGGTCGCCAATCGTTGGATGCGCACTCCACCCCACGACTGGGTCGATCTGGTTGTGGTCGAGGATCTCTTCGACGCCGCCGACGATGCCATTGTTGATAAAATCGGCCCGACCGACCTTGTGATTACGGGAGATATCGAACTCGCGGCACGCTGCCTCGAAAAGGGCGCCCGCGCAATTGGCCACCGCGGGGGTGAGTTCACCGAAGATGACATCGGGCACTCGCTCGGGATGCGCGAACTACTCGACCATATTCGAAGTACCGGGGGAAACACCCGCGGACCCGAGCCATTCGACCAGCGCGACCGCTCACACTTTCTCGAGCGACTCGATCAAGTGATCGTCGCCTTGCGCAAAGGAAAGTAGTCGCCGCATACGTCGTTTGATGCTGGCGATACTCGCGCATATTCAGAAGGTTGCAGCTCGGCCCGAACGATTATCACACACTGTAGCGGACACTCCTTGTTCTGGTTGCTTCGGTCCATGTCTTCCCTGCTCCGACGCTCGCGTTTCGTTTGCTAAGCTCGCCGGCCAAGTAGGTGGTTTCTCCGGTCGGGAGCGATCGACTCGCCAGGCCGGGGAATCAAAGTGATAGGTAATTGGCTCAGCCCACTTTCACCCGTTGCGAATCGGTAGCCGCGAGGTTTCGAAGGGGGCGAGTCTGTTGAGGGCAATAAGTGAGGTGATGGGAAACTATGAGTAAAGAGCGACAGTCGCCCTGGACGCGGACGGCGGCATTTTCCGAACTCTGCTTCGATAGGATTGAATCGCTCTACCGCCACCGGCGGACGCAAAACCTGATCTGGGCTTCGATCGTTGTGCTCTTTGTGACGACGGGGTTTGCGATCGAGCTCGGCAATCTAGGATTGATTCCGGTATGGAGCGAGATCTCTCCGCTCTACTCGATCCACCTCGCCTTTACCGCGGTTCTTGTCACCGAGATTTTCGAACTCATTCTGAGCTTCCCTCGCTCCTTTTCCGAGGCGGTACGTCGGCAGATCGAGATATTCTCGCTGATCTTGCTCCGGCAAGCGTTTGAGGTGCTCGCCGACATCGCCGATGGGGAAGAAGTATCGCTGGGACTCACGTCGAGTGATGCGGGCTCGGGTATCGCAAGCTTTTTTAGCGAGGGCGTCGGGCTCATGACACTGGAGATCGCCGCGGCCCTGGGGATCTTCGCTCTAATGGCGCTCTTTCGAAGGCTCGTCGAGCACCCGGTCCTGCCCGGTTCCGACCAGGATCGAACCTCGTTTGTGCAGATCAAGAAATGCGTGGCGCTGATCTTGCTCGGAGTTCTCGCCGGTCTGTTGGGCCTCAAGGGCTATCGCTATCTCGTAGTCGGCGAAGAGTTTTCACTCCTCCAAAATCTCTACGTTGCGCTTATCTATGCGGACACTCTGCTCATCGTAATCTCCTACCGCTTCGACGCCCGCTACGACCGTATGTTCCGGAACTCCGCCTTTGCGTCCAGTGCGCTGCTGATGCGGCTCGGCTTGGCGGCTCCACCGGTCGATCGGGTCTTCCTCGGTATCTTCGCCTCATTGATTCTCTGCGGGACCGGACTCGCCTACTCGAGTTATCTTAAGGCCCATTCGAAAGACGACGCGGACAGCGATTAGGTATCGGGCCGCGCCGCTTGCAGTTCTATCCTTCGGTCGCGAGCGAGCTGCCGCATCACGAGTGTGCCGAGACCAAAGAGGACCACGGCCACCGCGAAGACGATCCGTGGCTCGCCCGTCGTTTCGACGAGAATGCCGCCGAGGCTGTGACCGAAGATCGCCCGGACTCCGACTGCGGCGACGTGGATCAACATATAACTCGTAGCTGAGGAGGCGTTCGGGGCAAAGGTGATAGGACCGAGATTCCAGGCGACATGAACCCCGGCCATCGCAGTACCAAACACAGCCTCGGCCAAAAAGAGCTGCCATGGCGATTGGATCGAAAAGAGAATCAAGGCGTAGATTACGAGCAGAACAAAACAGCGGCTCGCAAGGTCGGCGGGACCCCGTCGATCGAGAAAGCGGCCCATACTCAAAGTGGCGATCACCATAAAGAACGAGAAGATCCCTCGGGCGCCGAGCAGCACGTCGTATTCAAAGTTGAGCTGATCTTCGGACCCCATTCGGATTGGCTTCGCAGTCATCACCGCCATGAACGCTAAGCCGTAGAGCATGAACCCGATCTCGTACCGGCGATAGTGTCGATCCTGCTTGAGAATATTGAGCAGGTCGCCAAAGCCGTGCGGAGTTGTCAGCTCTTCGTCTTCGGGCCGAAGGGCCTTGCGGACATCGATGTCGGCGAAGATCCAACAGGCGAGGAGTCCGGCGGCGGCCGCGACGGGGTAGATAATGCGGTACGCGGTGGGGTCGTACTCGAGCCAGAGCCCCGCCCCGATCATGGACATCCCACTGGCGAGCGCTCCAAAGACATTGGCGCGAGCAAAGAGGGTGCCGCGGTGGGCGTCGCGGTAGTTGCACCGAAGCAGCGAATTCCAACTCGCGGTCACAAAGACCTGAGCCACCGCCTGCAGGGTGAGCAGAAAGAGAAACTGGTAAGGCCCTCCGATACCGAGGACGAGGAGCAGGGGGAGTCGGCCGGCGAGGGCTGACCAACGCAGCAATCGGCGTCGACCGAGCCGGACCATCGGTTTGGAAGCGAAGAGCGAGAGCAGCTGCATCGCACCCGGCGCCATGGTGATGAGAGTGACGACGAGAGTGCTCGCGTCGAACCCTTTGACCGCAACGTCGGCTCCAGCCCAACAGAAACTCGTAAAAGTGCTCTCAAATACTTGAGAGAAGGCGTGACGCCGGAACGTGCGCCGTTCGATATCGTCGAGCTCGAGGGTCATCGCGTTCCAGAGGTCACAAGGAAGCCAGCGTGTTGCGGAGAGGCGCGGGATCCGAGACGCTTATGATCGGACGGCTCGGCAGCTTTTGAAGGCGCGTACTATACCCCCAAACAACCGATCGGTATCCTGAGCCGCTTGGGATCTGAGCCAGCCCGAAAAGATTCGGGCCAGAGGGAGAAGCCAAAGACCGCCGAGGTGCTTTGGGCGATCGCCTGGAGAGCTGGCGAATGCGGAACCTCTCAGGCGGCGGAGCGCCTCAGCTTCCAATTCAATAGCGCAGTGGCTTGGACTCAAACGGTTGCTTTTGCGAGTAGGCTGCTTGATTGGATCGAAAACCGGTATTGTGGACCTGTTTCGCAGCCCGCCATAACTCCTCGGACCAAATCGGATCTCGCGCCCGAAGATGCTCCCGGGTGGGCTGCTAAGGAAATGGGTTTCGAAAATTCACTTTGTACAGGTAAGGAAGCGGGCGTGAAGGATCCGACGCAGGCCCCGCCGAAGCAGCCTCACATCGCCGAGATGTGGGAGCGTGCGCGAGCGGTCGGAGCAGACTTTCGCAGAATGGGTGAAGAAGAGTCGGTCGACAGTTTGACCTGGAAGCCCAACGAGAAGAGTTGGAGCGCCTGTGAGGTCGTCGACCATCTCCGCGTCACCGGCGACCTCTACTACCCCCGGATCGACAGCGCGATCGAGCGCGCCCGCGCTCAGGGCCGCACCGAAGCGGTCCGCTTCAAACCCCCCTGGTTGATCCGTTGGTTTCAGAAGAATCTCACCCAGGAGTCCAAGCGCAAATTCAAAGCGCCGAAACTCTTCCAGCCCAAAACGAGCCGTATCGGGCCCGAAGTCTTCTCGGAGTTTTTGAGTCAACAAGAGAGCTTTATTGAGCTGATCGAAGAGGCCGACTCCTGCAACATCAATCGGGTCAAGTTCGGCACGCCGATCTCACCGCTGTTTCGCATGAGTATTGGCTCCGCTCTCTGGATTATGGTGACGCACCAAGAGCGCCATTTCGCTCAAGCCGAGCGCGTCGCCCGCGAGGCCCAGGGCTGAAAGGCGGCCGCGCCCGGTGCAAAATCTCGCGCTCATCCTCGCGGTCGGAGCCGGTGGCATGCTCGGAGCGATCACCCGCTTTCTCCTCTCGGAGTCGATGAATCGCATGCTCCCGCGGGTCTGGATTCCGGCCGGGACGCTCGCCGTCAATTTGGTCGGCTGCCTTCTGATCGGCTACTGTCTTGAGCGTTGGCTATCCGCGAGCCCCGAACCTTCGCTGAGGCTGCGCCTCTTTGTCACCGTCGGTTTTCTCGGCGGGCTGACGACCTTTTCGACCTTCGCCTTTGAGACCTATGAGTACTTGGCCCAGTCGAGCTACTGGCAAGCGGGGTTGAATGTACTCGTTCAAGTTCTCTTCGGGCTCGGCGCGGTCGCGCTCGGGATCCGGCTGGCCCAGACTGGAGCGGCTTCGTGAACCATAGTCAATTCGGTGGTGACGAAGCGGGAAGTCAGGATTGGGAGTCCTCCGGGCTCGTTGTGATCCCCGCCCCGCTCGAACAGACGGTCTCATACGGAAGCGGCACTGCCAAGGGGCCGGCCGCGCTACTCGCCGCCTCAGAAGAGCTCGAGTTTTTTTGCGAAGAACGCCGGCGGCCTTACTTCGAACCTGGCTTCGTGGCGACGTCCGAGCCCCTCTTGTTTGACTCACTGAGTCAGGCTGAAGCGGTGGAAGAGGTTTACGAAGTCGTCGAGCGCATCGCGTCGGCGGGGAAGTTCCCCCTCGTTCTCGGCGGCGAACACGCGCTCACCGAAGGTGCGTTCCGGGCCGTGGAAGCGGTCGCCGGACCCGGGGTCGGGCTCGTGACGATCGAGAACACGATCGGCGGGGGCATCCACG
>CAYZYD010000177.1:0-7688 GCA_964482505.1 uncultured Planctomycetia bacterium
CTACGGAACTTAACGCTCCTAGATCGCTCTCTCCAAATTTTCAAAGAACAGATCGTGGCCACGCTGCCGTGCTCTCACTGCGGTGGTCACAAAGCCCGACTTTCAAAAACTAGCAGTTGTCGAAAGCTCAGACACTTCCCGCGATAACGACACCGTAAGGAAGAGGTATCTCAAATTCGGGGAAGCCCCGAAGCTTAACTCCATCGCTTTGGAAGTCAACGGGACTTAAAGAAAATTCTAGCCCCACACCGGCTTCCCATGGAAGGCGCCGGCGGCGCAGTTCCACGAACGCCTATCGAAAACTGCTTTCGATGCGGGAGGTCGAGATTTCGAGACCCAAAGAGCACAGTGCCCCCGGCGAATCGAAGGCGCATTGGTCATACTTCGCGGTTTCCCGGGCTAAATATTCGCCTTCGCCTGCTGCTCATCTTCCTTTGGAATCACCGGTACCTCTCGACGCTTGATCGAATAGGTCAAGAGACTCAAGCCGGCCACAAAGATTCCGACCGACACCTTCTGTGAGACCGTCAGCTCCCCTGCTTCCACCCCGTGGTCTCCTCGAATCATTTCGATCAAGAATCGGTTGAGGCCATACAACAAGAAAAACGAAGCCGCGACCGTACCCGTAGGCAGCCTCTTTTGCTGGATCAAGTAGAGAATCCCCGTCAACATCACGGCCGCCACGCTCGAGTAAAGCTGGGTCGGGTGAAAGTATACGTCCGCTGGAAGTTGCTCTTGCAGCCGATTGATAACCGCAGGGCTACCCTCGGGATATTGGACTCCGAGGGGAAAATCGGGCGAACAGGTACCGCCCCAACAGCAGCCATTGAGAAAACAGCCGATTCGTCCGAACGCAATGCCGATCGTGACCGAAGGAGCGACCGCGTCGAGATACTCAAGGGTGTGGTAGCCGGCTCTCCAAATAGCGATCACCATCACGAGGAATCCCCCGATGATTCCACCGTAGAGAACCAGACCTCCTTCCCAAACCTTGAATAGGCTGAACCAAGGCTCTCCCCTAAAATTGCTGTCATAGAACTGGATAAAAAAGAAGAGACGAGCCCCGGCCAATCCACAGAGGACGGTGAGGATCGCGATGTCCGTCACCTTGGCGGGATCCCAACCCCGCCTTGTGGCTTCACGACGCAGAAGCAGTACCGCGGCGAGGGCGCCGAGAAAGACCATCAGCCCATAGGACCGAACGGGAAAATCGATGAGTGGAATTCGGAACAGCTCGGGGTACATCGAGTTCTCAGACTGTCGCTTTCGAGCTTGAGGTTATGACTGAGAGATTTCTGGCAGGTTTCATTTACCAGCAAATCAAAGAGACGCCCAGCCTCTGAGCGTCCTTCGCAAACCCGCCTTGTCTGGTTGGCGGCCACAGCTTATTGTCCCTCGAGGACTCGTCCTAGAGTCTTCTGCAATTTTGACTTAATCGAGTTGCGAGATCAGAGGGCTCGGCATGAAGAAGATTCTCCTTCTCGGGAGCACAGGCTCGATTGGACGTCAGACGCTCGAAGTCATCGACGAGTTTCCAGACCGGCTCGCGCTCGTGGGGATTGTCGCGGGACGTCCGAGTCGCACCTACTCAGCCCAGCTCGAAAAATACCGAGTCTGCGGAAGACTCGCGTCCGAGGCGATCCTCGACTATCCCGCCCTCTTGAGCGAGTGCCGTCCAGACCTTGTCCTCAATGCAATTTCAGGTGGCGCCGGACTTCGGGCAACCTGGGACTGCCTCGCCCAGGGTTGCGATGTCGCGGTGGCAAACAAAGAGAGTCTGGTCATGGCCGGGACTGCCCTCAAGGCGCTCGCCCACCGCTCCGGCTCGCGAATCCTCCCCGTCGACTCCGAGCACAGCGCCCTATTGCAATGTCTACGGGGCTGCCCTCCGGAGGAGGTTGATCGGCTGATCCTGACCGCCTCGGGCGGCCCCTTCAGAGGCTGGAGTCGCGCCGATCTGGCCGAAGTCACCGTTGAGGAGGCTCTCAACCACCCCACCTGGAACATGGGGCCAAAAATCACCGTCGACTCCGCCACCCTCGTCAATAAAGCCCTCGAAATGATCGAGGCTCAAGTACTGTTTGAAATCGAGACGAGTCGAATCGAAGTGGTCGTTCACCCAGAATCCGTGATTCATTCACTCGTCAAGCTCACCGACGGCTCGCTGATTGGGCACCTGGGACCCACTGACATGAAGTTGCCGATCCAGTACGCTCTGAGCTGGCCCGAACGTTGGACTCGCCCGCCGACGGGTTGGAGCCTTGAAGATCTTCAATCGCTCCACTTCGAAAGACCCGATAACATCGCTTTCCCAAGCCTTGACCTGGCCCGCCAAGTTATGGACCAGCCGTCGAGCGCTCCCATCACGTTCAACGCGGCCAATGAGATTGCCGTCGAATACTTCCTCAATCACCGACTGCGGTTTACCGAGATCTTTGAAGTCATCGCACGCGCCCTCGAACGGCAGCCGGCTCGTCAAGTTGAGTCGCTCGACGAGATCCTCGAGGTCGACCAACAAACTCGCGAAAGCACTCGCCAATGGATTCTATCCTCCTGACGTTTGGCCAACTCCTCCTCGCCCTTCTCGGAGTCGGGTTTCTCATCTTCGTCCACGAGCTCGGACACTTTCTCGCCGCGAAGAAGGTGGGGATCCGGGTCGAGACCTTCGCACTCGGTTTTCAGCCTGAAGTCTTTGGGCGTCGCCTACGCTTCTTCGCCAAGAAGGTGGGCGAGACTGAGTATGTCATCGGAGCGTTGCCGTTTGGAGGCTACGTCAAGATGGCGGGAGAAGAGGCGACCGACGAAAAGACCGGATCCCCGGACGAATACGCGTCTAAAAGTGCACTCGCGCGGGCATTCGTCTTAGTCGCGGGAGCCGGGATGAATCTGATCTTCGGCTTTCTCTTTTTCATAGTCGCCTACTCGATCGGAGTCCCTACCGAATCGACGACGATCGGTGAGGTTCAGCCCGGAAAACCGGCCTGGCGATCGGGACTGCGGTCGGGTGACCAAGTAGTCGCGGTCGATGGAGAGAAGATCGACGAGTTCACAGAACTCTTTGTGAAGGTCGCGCTCGGGAGCCGCGAAGAGCCGCTTCAGATCACTTACGAACGCGACGGACAGCAGTATCAGACCGAGACAACTCCGGTGCTCGATAAGAGCCGCGGGATGCTAGGAATCGGCATCAGTCCCGCCCTCAAATCTGAAATCGCATTCGTCGACAAGAAGAGCTCGGCTTATGAGGCGGGACTGCGAAAGGGGCAGAAGATCGCCAAGCTCGAGCTCGAGACAGATGAGCTTCGCTACGATCTGAGTGGGCTCTCAAGCACTCTTCAGATGTTGACCGTGCAGGATTTTGGCCGCAACTTTGGATCGGGCCGGTTGATCGCGTCGGTTCAAGAGGAGGGCAGCCCGCGTCGTCTCGAGATACCGCTTACCCCGTGGTCTGAGATTCCCGAAGAGCAGCGAGAAAAGCCCTCTCCGCGCACGGGGGTTCAGTTTCTCAAAACACGAATCGAAGGGGTTCAACCTGGTTCCCCAGCTGGCGAAGTCTTCGCCGCGGGCGACGAAATCGTTGAGCTTGAAGGCGAGACGATCGGCTATGTCGACGTTTGGGAAGTTTTGCGCCGCGCCGGTGGCCGCGACAAAATCAGCTACAGGCTGCTGAGCGGTAAGTCGGGAGAGCTTCTCGTCGAAGAATTCACCTACTGGCTCATTAGCAGCCAGATCGACTTCTCAGAAGTCGTTGAAACACCCCAGGAAAAGTCAAAACTACTCGTCGGTCGAATATTCCCTGACTCGGCCGCGGAAAGGGCCGGGCTTAGGCCTCGCGACGAAATTATTTCGGTCAACGGTCAGAAGGTGGAGTCCTTTGAAGACTATCGTGACCTCGTAGTTGGTCGATCGGGCGACTCGGGTCAGTCGATCGAACTGGAGGTCCGGCGACAGGGTACCACCGAAAAGATTTCGTTCACGACCGAGCCGATTCCGGTTAGCCAGGGCTACTTTGGATTCGTGTTCAAGTCGGATCGCTTCATCAAGCAGGCGAGCATTCTCGGCTCAGCCAAGCTGGGATATCAACAGACCGTCACTTGGTCGGTCCGAGTCTTCTTGACCCTCAAGGCGCTGGCGACTCGTGACGTCGAAGCAAAGAATCTCTCTGGGCCCGTCGGCATTATTGCGACTACGAGAGTGACTTTCTCGCAAGGCTTTGTGAAGGCTCTTTGGTTCCTCGCGCTCGTGAGTGTCAATCTCGGGATCTTTAACCTGCTCCCCTTCCCGATTCTCGACGGTGGGCACCTTCTCTTCTTGCTGATCGAGAAGATCAAAGGGAGCCCGGTTTCGGACGCGGTGCTCAATTACACCCATCTCATCGCCTTCATCTTGCTCATTTGCCTGGCTCTCTTTGTGACCTGGAACGATATCAAACGCCACATTCTCCCTTTCCTGTGATGGGTGATCTCGGCTTAGCCTGGCGAGGTTTCAGGCGTACTCTGAAGAGGACAGGAATTGGCGGGAGTCTTTCCTTTGTCCTTTGAAGTGAGTTCGTGGTTACGAGTCGCGAGAATTGGGCTGCTCCCAACTGCGCTCTCGAACTTCATGCTTGGATACTGGTTGGCGCGGGGGAGTGTGTCGATCGACGATCTGCGACTCGGGTTTGGACTGCTCGTCGCGGCGCTCGTGTACGCAGCGGGCATGGCGATGAACGACTTCGCCGACGCCGCCCGGGACCAGCAGCTCTATCCCAAACGACCGATACCTAGCGGTGCCCTCGACCGGCGCGCGGTCGGCCTCGCCATCCTACTTGCGCTGGGGGTGTCCGCGACAATTTCGAGCGGCTGTCTCGGTCCGGTCCCAACGGTCTGCTTTTCGGGGATCGTGATATTCGCAGCGGTTTATAACTTCGTCGCGAAGGAGCAGCTTATCTTCGGCCCATTGACGATGGGGGGCGTGCGGCTTTTCCTTGTTCTCTTCGGCGCCGCGACCGCGGGAGCATTCTCGGCCGATTCAGCTTGGGCCGCGTCCATAGTAGGGAGCTACGTCACCATGCTGACCTACTATTCGCTCGAGGAAGAGCGAGCACGACCGCAGATCTTGAGGCTCCGGTCTCGACTCGTGGTCCTGGTTCCGGTCATATCCCTCGGAATCCTCGGATTCAGTCGAGGTTGGCAGTTTTCTGCGCTTTCGGGATTCATCCTGATCGCTACGAGCCTCGCCCTGGCCGCGGCTCATCTATGGCGAAACCCCTCCCGGAAACTCGCCAGCAAGACCACATACCGATTCCTACTCAATCTCTTCGCGCTTGATACCGCCCTTCTGCTTTTCTACGATCTTCTTCTCGGAGCTCTGTTCGCCTCGATCCTGGGGATCTTGGCCTGGACGCGACCCTTCCGGCTGCTGAAAGCAAAGTAATCTATGAATGTTCTCGTGATCGGATCGGGAGGGCGAGAACACGCCCTCGCTTGGAAGCTCAGCCAGTCTCCGCGTGTTACCAAAATTTCGAGCTGTCCCGGTAACGGTGGCCTCCTCGATTTGGGACCCTGCTGGAATGAGCCGGTAGAGCCAGGATTCGATCAGCTCTTAGCGCGGATAGAGCGCGATGGTATCGACTTCGTCGTCATCGGGCCGGAGCAACCGCTCGCCGACGGACTCGCGGATCGACTGAGAGAAGTCGAGGTCCCCCACTTTGGCCCCAACCGCCAAGCGGCTCAACTCGAAGGCTCGAAGGCGTTCGCAAAGAGTTTTATGCACGAGTTTCAGATACCGACCGCAAGGTACTGCGAAGTGAGAGACGCCGCGTCGATCGAGGAGCACCTCCAGTCGTTTGCGAAAGCTCCAGTCGTCAAGGCGGACGGTTTAGCCGCCGGTAAGGGAGTGTTTGTCTGCGAAACACATGAGGAGTCGAGTCGTCACTGCCGAGATCTGCTCGCAGAAAACCGCCTTGGTGCCGCAGGTAATCGAGTCGTCCTCGAGGAGCGACTCGAAGGACAAGAAATCTCGCTCCTTGTTTTTGTAGCGGGTCAAGACTGGGTCGTCCTTGAGCCCGCGCAAGATTACAAAAGGTTGCTCGACGGAGATCGTGGCCCGAACACTGGCGGAATGGGCGCCTACTCCCCCGCGGAAATCCTATCCCCGGAGATCCGCGATCAGGTCGAACGATCCGTGATTGCGCCGACTCTGGCCGGGCTCGAAGCGCGCGAAATCGATTATCGCGGGCTTCTCTATCTCGGTTTGATGCTTACGGCGGAAGGCCCCAAAGTACTGGAATACAACGTACGGTTTGGGGATCCCGAGACCCAACCACTGATGCTGCGACTCGAATCCGATCTGCTCGACGTCTTCGAGGCACTCCACGCCGGAGAATTGAACCAAGTTCAGCTGAGTTGGGACCCGCGCCCGGCCGTTTGCCTCGTCCTCGCTTCGGAAGGATACCCCGGTCGCTATGAGAAGGGCCGGGCCATTTCGGGACTGCCCGGGAACGACCGACGCGATGTCCAAGTGTTTCACGCGGGGACGAAACAGCTCCAGGAAAGCGAATACGTAACCAGTGGGGGACGTGTCCTCGGAGTAACAGCCTTGGGATCAACTCTCGAGGCGGCTAGATCGCTCGCGTATGAGCTCGCCGAAGGTATTCAGTTCGAGGGGAAGCAGTACCGAAGGGATATCGCCCGCCTGTCGGCGAAGTAAATAGTTGGCGGAGATTGACGCCAAAAAAATCGCGAGAGAGCCATGCTATGCTACAAGACTGTCTCGCGAGAAATTTCATGGCTTTCGACCTAAAGGTCGAAAGATTTGGGTGCGTAGATTCCCAATCGTGGTGGTGCCGGCGAACGGTGGCAGTGGGTGGTTCACGCCGATCTCGCCGGCCTCAACCGGAAGGGCTCTTCGAACTGGCTCTTAAGTCGCGCTATTCATTGCGACGAATTTTCGAGATATCGGCGACCGAGTCGCCTTCTTCCCCGCTCACGACCCTTCGAAAAAACACTTTGACGTCGTGCCATAGGTCAGACACCCCCTCAAAGCGATAGCAGCGACTGTACTCTTGGTCGAGAAGATGCCGAAGGCTTCCTGACTTGAGGTGGCGCGGATCTTGGTGCTCAGCAGGTTCAGCCTTAGATTGAGACGAACGCGACGGCGAAGCGGGCGACTCAAGTGTCACCGGAGATTCCAAATTCAGACTGTTCAAAGAGTCTTACTCCAATGCGAATCGAGTAACCGACTCGGCTGCTCCTTCAACAGAAGCAATCGTATCTAGACCGTGCCGAGGCCAAGAACCGAGTGGTGAACGCTACCTGGCCTTCCAAACATGGGCCGAATAAGTATCCGGCTTCGGGCCGCCGCCGCAGCCTCCGCGAGGGTGAGACGAGCTCTGTAGCGATTCAGAAGTAGAGCCCCCCGATGAACTGGCACCAGGAAAATCAAACTTCTGCTGACCGCCAATCAAACTGGCGAGTCGGTACACGGCATTTTGCGATGCAAAGGCCGCGTGAGTTCTCGGAAAATTCCCGGGAGAACTGGAGGGATGATAGACACTTGGGCAGGGGTGTCAACGCACTTAGGCGTAGCCACTGAACTTATTGAATCCCAATTCTCCAAGATTCCCTCCCCGACGAGCGCATAGCCCTTTAGCGGTGAACGCCAAGCCATAAAAAACAACAGAATAATGGCTTACGAATTATATAGTCGCT
>CAYZYD010000178.1:0-7678 GCA_964482505.1 uncultured Planctomycetia bacterium
GCTCAATTCACCCACGGGACGGGTATGGGCAGTCATGAGTTGAGGGTTGGCCGAGAAATTCTGGGAGGGGAGGGATCAAGGTGCAGCGAAATCCTCAGCAGAGCTGCCCGGCTAGAAGATCTCGAGATGCGAGGTTCCAAAAGTTCGGAAACGAAAATAGGCGGACCCGAAGGCCCGCCTTTCTGAATCTCCGCCGGTGCGCGGCTACTTGCCCTGAGTTGAGTCGGTCTCGTGAGAAGCTCGAACTGTCTGAACCCGGTTCTCGTCGAGGAGCATCGCATACCCCTCTTCGGTAAGCCAATGCCGCAATTGAGTCATCGGCACGAACAGACCCATATGGGGAACGACCATCGGCTGGCTCTTACCATAGGTGTAAATCATGCTGCTGATACCGAGCAAGTGGCCATTTGAGACTTGAAACACTCCGCCTCCCGAGTTGCCGAAGAAAGTTGGGGCATTGAGCATCCAGAAGTTCTGGCCGGCGACCATCTTCTCCTGAGACGAGATTTCACCCAGGGTCGGGAGTGGTTTGTTTCCTAACGGGCAGCCAACGGCGTAAACTCCGTCGAATATCTCGGCCTCTTCGGTCTCCGAAATCGTGGCGAAGCGCGCCACGTAGGGCCAGGGTCTCAGCGTCTTCATCTCAAGCAGCGCGATGTCTGAGTCTGCCTCGAAGGCGACGACCTTGGCCGATTCATGGGTGTTCGCGAGCCGATCCGTCGCGGGGTCGAGGAACCTGAGTTCATTGATCTGGGTGGGATCCTCTTGCCCTTCGGTCACCTCTTGCACCACGTGGTAGGCGGTCAGGATATAGGTCAGCCCGTCGCCGTTCTGGTCCAGATCCGAGTAGACAACCACCCCACTCCCAACCGTGCCGTTGCCGCGCAACTGCACCACCGGGTAGATCATCTTTTGCTTCATACTGAGAGTCTGACGGCTGAGTCGACTTTCGATATCTTCAACTCGTGCGCTGACCTGTTTGGCGGTGACGAGCGTCTCCCCCTCGATTCGATCAATATGAGCTTCGACTAGGCTCTTGAGCTCGGACGAATTGGTCGAGATCAGCGCCGCCAGCGCCTCTTGCTGGGACTCCCAGTCGGCGGAATGCGATATCAGCTCGTCCTTCACTTCCGATACCTGATGGACAAATTCAACCTGAGAGTCCAACTGCTCGCGCTCGAGGTCGGACAATCGTCGATTGAGATCGTGCTGCTTCTTTTCGATCTGCGAGCTCGAGGCGTCTGCGATTTGAATCGAATCGGTGACTCTCTGGTAACCGTAAAGAATGACCGCTCCAAAGATGACAAACCGTACCGCTTCAACTCCCAGTCGAGAAAATAACTTGCGCATATGGTTCCTTCCCCTCAGATCCTCTTGGAGTCGAGACCGGTCACGCGGTCTATCGCTCTCAGGTTCTCGAGATAACGAAATCTTGCGTCGATATGAGTCGACTTCCCCGTCTCAGCAGGTCTCTTATAACATCGCAGAGTAACTTGCCGCTGACCCTTCGAGACACTGGCGGTTGATGATCCGAAGACCATCCGAATCAACCGATCAGCCGAAGCCCTTCGGCGACGAGCCCCATTCGAGGCTACTCCGGTAAATTAGTGTTCAGTTCATCTTACGATGAACCGATCCGCTTGAGCAAAATAGGAGTTAGCCCCAGCGGCCCTGCCCCGGCGACGCAGTCGCGGGGGCGAAGAGAGAGGTATGCCTTACACCACGAGATTGACGAGTTTTCCCGGGACCACGATAACACGGGCCGGCTCCTGACCTCCGAGAAGTTCCCGAACTCGTGGCCTCGCCAGCGCTGCCTGGATCAGATCGGTCTTGCTTGGCTCCTCCTCGAACTCGAGGCGGTCACGGACTCGGCTGTTGATCTGAATCGCGATCTCTATCACAGGTGGCTTGAGCAACTCCTCTGAGTAATCAGGCCACTCCTGTTCGAAAACCGAACCTTCAGCCCCGAGTCTCTCCCAGAGCTCCGCCGACGTATGGGGGGCAAACGGAGCGAGCAGAGTCACGAAGGTCTTCAGGGTGGCCAAATCAACTTCTTCAGGCGTGAGCGGCTCTCGACTCAATATCTTGACGAACTCCATAAATGCGCTGACGCCTTTGTTGAGCTTAAAACTGCGTATCGCCCGTGTGACCCTCCGGATTAGGCGGTGTTTTTCGACCAAGACCTTCCGGCTAACGAACCGACCTTTGGCCCGTCGGTCGAGCACAAACTCAAAGGAGCGCTCTAGAAATCTGCGAGTCCCTCGCAATCCCTCTTCATTCCAAACGACATCTTCGGCAGGGGGACCGATAAAGAGAAGGTGAAGCCTGAGCGCGTCTCCACCATATTCTTTGAGATAGTGTTCCGCTTCGATACGGTCACCGCGATGCGGTTGGCGCCTGCGCTCGGCCGATGGCGTTTTCGCAAAGATTCGCCCCTGGCTAAAGAGGCGCCGAAAGGGCTCTTCTCTCGGAGTCAAATCGAGGTCGTGGAGGAAGTGGGCGAAGAAGCGAACATAGAGTAGATGCAAAATCGCATGTTCGATACCTCCGACGCAAAGATCCACCGGGAGCCATCGGAACCCCTTCTCTTTCTCGAAGATCGCCTTCTCATTATCCGGATCGAGGAAGCGCAGGTAGTACCAACAAGAGCCTGCCCACTGAGGCATCGTATCGGTCTCACGAAGCCAGACTTCGCCCGAATCGGGATCCCGAACCTCGTAAAACTCCGGCCGGCGGCTCAGCGGGCTCGGTAGATGGAGCGGCTCGGCCGCCCCTTGGCTTTCGATTTCCCCGGCAAAGAAGTCCCAGGTTTCATCGTTATTATAATTGGCTGATTGTGAAGCAGAACTCGCATTGACAGTCTCGAGACGATTGGGCACGGGTTCTCGAACCACCAACTCGGGTTCTTCCTCCGGAGCGGGCGATTCGAGATCGACGCGATAGGGTGGCAATTCAACCGGCAGGGCTGATTCGTCGACCGGCTGAAATCCCGTCTCGCCGTAGAGTATCGGCAGAGGCTCACCCCAGTAACGCTGGCGCGCAAACACCCAGTCTCGCAAGTTGTAAACCGTGTATGGCTCGAGTACGCCGCGGTGCTCGAGTTGACTCCGAATTTTCTTGCGCGCCTCAAACACCGTCAATCCATTGAAGGGCCCACAGTTGATCATCTGGTAGTTGTCCTCCTCGCGACGCCTCCCCTTGCCGTCGCCGGTCTTCAACTGTTCCGCGGCCGGTGCGATCACGGTGACGATGCCGAGGCCAAACTTCTTCGCAAAGGACTCGTGCCGGCCGATTTGTCCCGGAACCCCCAGGATCGTCCCAAACCTCACGTGAGGCAGTGCGGCTTCCGATACCCAGACGGGCATCTCTCGAAGGGTCAAGGGGTTGAGGGCGACCGCTCCAGTGGGAACGCCCCTCGGCTCCCCCCCCGACGCGAGTCGCTCGCGCTCAGTAAGACGTTTGACTCGCTCTCGATATACGCGAACGTCGTCCCAGTAAAGCGGGTCAACATACTGATCGACGAGCGGATGCTCGGGAGCTAACACCAAATAGGTCGCAGCGGGCAAGTACTCGAGCTTGCGGAGAAAGACGTCGCACTCGCCCCAGTCGTAGCAGAGTTCTGAGGAGACCTTAAAAGTAAGTCGATAGCCCTCGCGCCGACCGATCCAGTGCCGCTGCATCGACTTGACTGACGTCGGCCATTTGAGCCCGCGAAGGCCAAAGTGCAACCGGTCGGCGTAGTCAGTGATTTTGAGAAGCCATTGCCAAAAACTGCGCTCCTCGACGAGCGACTCGCAGTGGACGCAGCGGCCATTGATCACCTCTTCATTCGCCAAACTCGACTGCTCGCGAGGGCACCACTTCATGGTAACTTCGCGGCGATCAGCCAATCCCCGCTCGAGGAGCTTGAGAAAGAGATACTGAGTCCAGCGATAAAATGGGGGGTCCGAGGTCTTTACCTCGGCCTCCCAGTCGATTCGCGCTCCGAACTCCCAGAGCTGCTCGGTCATCTTGGCAACTCCGCGCTTGACAACTTCGGCCGGAGAAAGTCCATTCTCACGGGCTTCATTTTCAATACCTAGGCCAAAACTGTCCCAACCCATCGGTCGGAAGACGTTTCTTCCCCGAAGCTCCTGATAACGGGCCACGACATCGGTGATCACCATTCCTCGGAGTTGATTGACGCTCAGCCCCGAAGTCGATGGGTAAGGGAACATATCGAGACAGTAAAAATTCTGGCGGCGGTTCGCGTGGGCAGAGTCAGAGCCTTCAGCCGAAGGTGCTTGGCGTTCTACGGTCTTTCGCGGCGGCTCATTTTGCCAGCGGTCACGCCACTTCTTTTCGATCTCTCGTAAGTCAATGGTTGGCATCGCGTGGTTACCTGATAGAGGAGTTGTTGAAGGTTGCTTGGAGGCGAGGATACAGCCAACTCGGGCAGGCCCCAGTCATTCACTCGATTTGGCTAGAAGAATCGTAGAATCTCGCACCGAAAGCTCGTCAACACTGCGACTCGGGCGACTCGGAATCGGGGGACGAGTACCCTGGTCGAGACAAGCACCCGAGCCACGGAAGCTTGCTCGGTCTTCGAGGCAGACTCATTTTGAATTAGAACCGACGGCGGCCGGGTGACCTCCGACTTCTAGCAGTCCCCCAGGAAAATGCTCGCGATTTGAGGCGGGTGAGATTTGAGCGCGGGGAGCACCGCCGGCGTGCGTCGGATTGCGGGCAAACGCTCGAGGTGATTCATGCGCTCGAATCTCCCCAGTCTCAGCCGGACGACGCTTCGGACGGGCCGCTGAAATTTTCAGAAGTTCCTGCGGATTATAGAGAAGGGGTATTCGGTAGCAATTAATAATACTTGACGGCGCCGCTTGCCAAACTACACTCTCTGTCCCTTCGGTGGGGGATTAGCTCAGTTGGGAGAGCGCGACGCTGGCAGCGTTGAGGTCAGGGGTTCGAGTCCCCTATCCTCCACCACCATTTGGCTATTTGCTCGAGTTGCGAGCAAATAGCCATTTTCTTTGCCCGGCTGTCCCTTGCCCTCCGGTCCTTTGGCCCGCCCGCTTATGCCCGCCGATGTCTCCGTCCGCTGCCGCCGCGCTTAGCTCGGAAGGGTGAGTCGGGTTGGGGACCTTGGTTTCTCGTTGGGGAAGAGGTGTGCTGATTGCCCACCTCCGCGTTTTCTTGAGTTGTTTGCGGTTGCTCTCGGGGCGACCTTGCGTAGGTGAGGGTGGTACCGTATTAATACTCTGCGGGTAGGCGGCTACCGATCTTCTTCTGCCTTACTACTTTGGGAGTATTTCGCGGATGTTCATGGACCTCAATTGTTTGCTCACCGGCCGGACTTGGCGCTGGGTTGCCGCGATCTGTTTTTTTGGTCTGGCCGCATTCCCAGAGTATCGCGCCTCGGCTCAGGAAGAGCCCGAGCGGGCCTTTCAACCCCAAGGTCGGGAGCAGATTCTCGTCTATCCCATCCGTGATTTCACCGCTTCCTCACTCGACGCGCTCAAAACGCGAATCTCAGAGTACCTCGACCAGCAAGGCCGATACGCGGTCTTTCAAATCGATTGCTCTCGAGGAGATCTCAGAGCGGCGATCGAAGCGGCCCGGTTTATCCAGTCTCAACCGCGGCTCGAGGCTTACGCTTTTATCGAAAAGGGGGGAGTCGCATTGGGCCCCGGGGCAATCTTCGCCTTAGCCTGTGGTGATATCGCTATGGGAGACGACAGCGCTATCGGAAACATCGAAACGCCACCTTCTCTGACTGAAGAAGTCGGCCAATCGCTGCGCGAGATAGCCCGAACCCAGCGATTTCCACAGGTCGTGCTCGAAGCGATGTTGGACCCCTCCCTCAAAGTTCTTGAGCTTCAGCGCAAGAGCATCGACGACAAGTACTTCGTCACTCAGGCTGAGTTTGACAATTATCTCGATCGAGTGCCTGAGGCTAGGTCAACCGATTATGCTCCCCTTGTCGTCACCAGTCCCGGCGAGCGCCTCGCCTTAACCCACAAACGGGCCTTCGACATCAAGATAAGCCAGGTGACGGTCGACAATCTCATCGCCTTCAAAGAGGAGTTTCAGCTGCAAGGCGAGTTGATCTACGAAGACGAGTCGGAAGACCCTCGCGCGGCACTACCCAACCTCAAACGCGACAGCAAACGGTTGATCTCGAGCGGTCTCGCCCGCTTCTTCTTCGTGACTCTCGGGGTTGTCTTCCTCACTCTCGAGTTTCAATTCGCAGGGACCCTGGTCTGGGCGATTCTTGGCCTTCTCTCGTTTGCGCTCTATTTCCTCGGAGGCTATTTCGAGGGAATGGTCGGCTGGCTCGAGGTCACACTCTTCTTGATGTCGGGCGTGTTGATCGCCTTTGAGATCTTTGTGATCCCAGGTTTCGGAATTGCCGGCTTCCTCGGATTGAGCAGTTTGTTTGCAAGTCTCGTGCTCGCGCTTCAAGTGAACTCCGAAGGCTACACCCCGGGACAGATCGTCAGCGACTCAGCCTATGTAGTCGGCGCAATGGCGATCGCAGGAGTCGCGCTTCTGGTGGTACTTCAATTCTTACCGCGGGCAAGCGTGGGTGGGGTCGTTCAAAAGGAACAACTCAGTAGTCCTTCAGCCCTTCCCGGTATCGGAGCGGGGCAGTCAGACTATAACTATCTCATGTCCAAACGAGGCCAGGTTACGGCGAGCCTTCGCCCGGCCGGCAAGGCCGAGTTCGATGGCACCGAGTACGACGTGGTCGGAGAAGGAGCCTTCGTCGATCGCGGTGAAGAGGTTGAAGTGATCGAGGTCAAAGGAAACCGTATCGTTGTGCGTAAAGTCGAGGATATCGCGTGAGTCAAACCATGCTGCTCATCTTTGGGTTTGAGGAGACGCCGCCTTGGTATGTGACCATCCTCATCTATGTGCTCGGCCTCTCCCTCTTTCTCGTAGAAGTCTTTGTCCCCTCTTTCCTGATCTTGACCGTGGCGGGGCTCCTCTGTGTCTCCTATTCGCTCTGGACGCTTTTTTCGGAGGGATATGTCACTCTCGGAATCCTGGCGGTTCTCCTGACAATCGCTTATATCTACGGCACGATTCGGTGGGGGCTTCCGCGCTTTACTCACAGCCAAGACCTGGGGCCGACAACTCTGCCCTCGCAACTCGAGGAAGCGGAGAGTAGTCTCCTCCAGGCGACTGGGGTCACCTTGACGTCACTCCACCCCGCCGGTACGGCGCTTCTCGATGGGGAGCGACGCGACGTGGTTTCGAGCGGCGCTTTTCTTGATAAAGGGACTCCGGTCAAAGTCATCCAGGTCAGTGGCAACCGGATTGTCGTGACCCGACTCAGCGATGCCGGTTCAACGCCCGCTGCGGCATCCCAAGCAGATAGTTCCTGAGACCTGGAGAGTAAATTTCCAGGATCCGAGCCGTTAGAGAGTGACCATGCCTCAACCAGTCCTGATCATCCTGCTCGTCTTCGCCGGTATCTTCGTCGTCGCGGGCTTCCTATTCTTGCTCAACTTCGGCCGCCTGTACGTGCAGGCGCTCTCTTCGGGCTGTAAAGTGCCGATCTCGGTCTTCATCGGAATGTGGCTCCGAAAGGTCAATCCTCGGGTCATTATCTATAGCCTGATCATGGCAACGAAGGCGGGTTTGACCGATATTCGATTGAACAAGCTCGAAGCTCACTTTATGG
>CAYZYD010000179.1:0-7651 GCA_964482505.1 uncultured Planctomycetia bacterium
GGCTCGAATTCTCGACCTCCCGCATCGAAAGCAGTTTTTCAACGGGCTGCTAGGGTCCACGGCACCGCCGAGGTATCGGTGAGATCCATGGTCACCGACTTGGCGTCGGAGTAGGCGTCCCAGCGTCCCTGAGCCTCGACATCGACTGGACTCAACTTCCACTGCTTGAGTGGGTTGTTCTTGCGCTCTTCGAACCGCAACGATTGTTCATGTTTGCTAATCGACAAATAAAATTTGAAGATTTGGATCGAGGCGGCGGCAAGCATCCCCTCAAACAGCGGTGCCTGGGCCATGAATGAATGGTACTCCTCATCCGTGCAGAAACCCATCACGCGCTCGACCCCGGCCCGGTTGTACCACGAACGGTCGAAGAAAACGATTTCGCCCCGCGTCGGCAGATGATCGACATAGCGCTGGAAATACCACTGCCCACGTTCAAACTCGGTCGGCTTATCAAGCGCGACGACCCGAGCTCCTCTGGGATTCATATGCTCCATAAATCGACGAATCGTGCTGCCTTTACCCGCAGCATCGCGTCCCTCAAAGAGCAAAACGATCTTGCTTCCGCTCTCTTTGACCCAGTTCTGTAGCTTGACGATCTCTACCTGGAGATCGTACTTCTGGCGCAAATATTCCTTGGGGCTCAGGCGGTGTTCGTAGGGAAATGCCGAAGTTCGAAAGATAGTGCGCAGCCGCTCTGCTTCACTAACATCGGGGTCGGGCTGAACAAAACTATGAATTCTCTTCTTAGTGATCTTGAGATCGACGGCATCGACAGAATCGAGCAGGAAACTGTCGAAAAACTCGCTCTCTGCCAAGCAGCCTCCTTCTCACGCTGACTCAAACCAGGCGATCCTGGAAGACAAGCGCAAACCCCAGGAAAGCGAAGAATCCCACGACGTCGGTGACAGTCGTTAGGACGATACTCGAGGATTGGGCAGGATCGAGTCCGAACCGCTTCATGGCAACCGGAATCGCGGCCCCCGCTAAGCCTGCCGCGCAGAGGTTGACGACCATCGCTAGAGCGATCACGATCCCGAGGTAAGGGCTCTGGTTCCAAACCCAAGCGATGATCCCGGTTATCAAACCAATTGCGATCCCGTTCACCAGTCCAATCGCCGTCTCTTTGAATATGAGCGCGCGGACTCGGTCCTGTGGAATCTCTCGCATGACAAGACCCCGCATCACCACGGCAAGTGACTGCGCCCCTGCATTACCGCCTTGTCCCGCCACCACGGGAAGATAGATCGCCAACACGGTAATTCTCGCGATGACATCTTCGAAGAGGGCGACGACCGCCGCGGCCAGAAACGCCGTGGCAAGATTGACGTGAAGCCACGGGAGTCGCTTCCGCAAGCAAAAGGTGATCGGCGAGAAAGCTCTCTCGGTGCTCCCGACCCCAAAGAGCTTTTGAATACTCTGGCTCGCGGTTTCCTGAGCATCTGAAATCAGCTGAGTCGCTCGAAGAACGCCGAGCAGGCGACTCTGGGCGTCGACGACTGGAAGCGTCGTGAAACCGCGACCTGAGAGCAGCTGTAGTCCGGCTGAAGCCTCGTCAAAGGGTCCCACGGTGACGACGTCTCGATGCATAAAGTCTTTGAGCAACGCGCTGGGATCGGCGACGACGAGCTCCCGCATCGGGACGACTCCCACCAGATGGCGTTGATCATCGACCACAAACACATTGGAAGCCGCGCTGCGCGCACTCGACCGCTTCCTCAGTTTTTGCACGACCTCACTGACCGACAAATTTTGCTCTAAGGACTCGTAGTCCGACTTCATCGCGCGCCCCGCGCTCCCGATGGGAAAATCGAGATACTCTCGCAACCGCTCTTGCAGATCCTCGGGGAGAGCCCGGAGAAAACTCTCGCGCAAATTGTCGGCGAGGTTCAAGAGAACCGAAGCACACACTTCAGCCCCGCCAGCCTTAAGAACGGGACCAAACCGCTCGGGATCCGTAGAGGAGACGAGTGCGGTGAGTAGGGTGGGGTCGATATGAGGAAGAAGTCTCTCGAGGATGTAGGGCGCGCATTGCTCTAAGACTTCGAGTACTTCCTGAGGGGGATGGTTTTCAAGCGCTTGCGCCCCCGCGACCGGATAATGGGAACAGAGATAAATCGCGAGATCCGTGGTCGTCGACCGTGGGCTCTGGTTCAAGTGCGCGCCTTTTACTAGCCACTCGTAGACGGCAGGGGCCGCCAGGGAAGCTATCTGACAAGTCCGTTGGCGCGGGAATCTACGGTATTTCTCGGCGCATTGTCAATCTGCCCGAGGCTGGTCGACGCGTTAACGAAGTCGGTTGGATTCGACCTGAGACGAGGTTGGGCCGGCTGGTGGACTTGTACCGGGTGGGCTTGGACCGGTACAGAGTGCGAGCCTCACTCGTTAAGAGGGCTCGCACTCTCGATTCGAAGCCATCAGCAGCCCGCCCGAAAACTCATTCCGCGCGGGAGGCAGAGCTTTCTTCGCCCAGCGCCCCTGGCGAACCTCGCAATACGCCTTCGATTCGCCGGGGACACTGAACTCCGGGGGACACTGGGCTCGAAATCTCGGTCCTGCCGGCGGGCTGCTAGTGCGACACAATGGCACTCCAGAGCCCCTGCGTATCCCGCACCTGCAAGAGCTTGAGGCCACCTGTCGGGACTTGAGTGAAGACCGCATAGCCATCTTCAAATGGATAAGCCGTAAATGCGGACCAATCGAGTGCGATCACCGTTCCGGGCGCCCAAGGCGGCTCGATCTCCATGAGGAGACTCGAAACATCGGTCGGATCGATTTCTCCGATGGCTGAATCTTGAACGACCATGATCAAGTCGTCCCAGCCCGCAGTAGTCGACGGAGTGCTGACAATCGTCACCAC
The DNA here is from genome assembly GCA_964482505.1 of uncultured Planctomycetia bacterium. Lineage (GTDB taxonomy): Bacteria > Planctomycetota > UBA8108 > UBA1146 > JAJFFE01 > CAYZYD01. The sequence continues at coordinate 2,861 of CAYZYD010000179.1, forward strand.
GGGCGCCTGATTTTGGTGCGTTCCGCTCCGGAGCCCGTGTCGGTCGAAAGCCTCGATCGTGACGTTTGAGCCAACCGAAATGGTGAAGCTCCCTTCATAAGCGCCGCCGACGATCGTCGGTGAAGTGTTCGACCAGTTTTGGGAGTGGGTACCGCCCGCAGCGAGGCTTTCGCTCACGCTCAGCGTCCAAGACATGGTCGGGTCGAGATCGGCCAAACCGTCGGGGTCGGTAGCGCTCACGGTGACAGTTTGCATGCCGGATTGCCCGCTCCCCGAGTAGGCGACCGAGACCGACGGGGCGGCATTGACTCCCGCGGCGGCAACATCGATGACCTCGCTCGAGAGCGCGATCAAGTAATTCACGAGATCGAGCTTCTCTTGACCTGTGAGATTGAGCTTTCGGTTGATTTCTTCTGCCACAAAATCGTGAAGCGGATCACTCAACGCGTAGCCATTGCCATCGGTCCGGACCCCGCCCTGGTCGTAAAACTCAACGACATCGAGCAGGGTCGCAGCGCTTCCATCATGAAAGTAGGGTCCGGTGAGGGTGAGCTCTCTCAGGGTTGGGGTTTTGAAAGCGCCAAAGAAGCGGAACTTCCCGGCCGTATTCTCGCCCGTATTAGCATTAAACGCACCGAGATCTTCGCCGCTCGAGGTCATGGTGCCCGTCGTCCAGAGCCGCCCGTCGGTGAAGTTGGGCCCATTATGACAACCACTACATCGCGCCTTGCCGAAGAAGAGATTGCGACCATTCCTAGCCGAGGTATTGAGGCCCGCACCGTGGGGACCCGCATCGTCGGCTTCGGACCCACCCGCGGTGACCGATCGCATGAAAGTGGCGAGCGCGTAGGCCACATGGCTTTGCTGCACAATACCGCCCCCGCCAAAGTGAGCGTTGAAGCGGCTCAAATAGTCGGGGTCGCCCTCGAGATAACTCCTAACGTCGGTCCAAGTCGAATCCATCTCCTCAGAGTCAAAAATCGGCTGGAGGGCCTGGGCTTCGAGATTGCTCGCCCTTGAGTCCCAAAACTGTTCAGCCATGAAACGCGTGTTAAAGATCGACTGCGTATTTCGCAGAAGCTGACCGTTGAGACCCTCGGCCCTCTCGAGACCGTCGGTAAACGCGAGCTCGGGAACGTGGCAGGTCGCACAACTGACCGTTTTGTTTCCCGAGAGCTGCACATCATGAAACAGGTCGGCGCCGAGGCTCGCGATTTGGGCGTCGTACTGATTGTAGGTTGGTACCCGCTCGTCCCCGGGCTGGAATGGCGCCGGTGGAGTTGGGAGGTTGGGATCCGGGGTCCAGACGGGTTTATCGACGGGGAGGTGCGCGAGGTCTCGAACGTCATCCTCTGACACCACGCTATTTTTGAGTGCCACTTCGTCGATCAAGAAGACGGCTTGCGCGGGGTCGGTCGCACAGCTCTGCGGACAGCCGATCGTGATGGTCTGACTCGTATTCGTCGCAAGTCGGTCAAAATTGAGTGGCGTCGAAATCGCCTTATCCCCGTCGAGAAGAAGGTAGAGATAAGAACTTGAGTCATTTGGCACTCGGTCTTCCCAAGTGACGATGACATTCCTCCAGACATTCACCGCGGCCGGCGGTAGGGTTGACTGAGAATGGGTTTGCCAACCCACGCCCTGCCCGTTGAGAGAGACCGACAGCCTCCCCGCGGTATCGAGCGTCACCCGGATATTATGATCGAAGAGGTCCACGTCCGCCGTGCGCGATTGCAACGGGTTGAACCAAAACGAGAGGGTCAATCCGTCGGCGGCCCCGGGCAACGTGGTCCCCGGGTGCAGTTCGATCTTGCTCGTATCGGCACCAACCGTAACTGTGCTTCCATCTTCAAAAAACATCGCCTGACCCACGATTCCCCAGCAGACATCGCTGTCCATATCGAAATCGTTGCCCTTTCCCGCTTCCGCGGCGGTAAAGGTCGGAGGGTAGACAGTGATGTCATTGATAATGCCTTCCTTACCGTCAGCGATCGGAACCCAGTAGGTGGGATTCAGGGGATCACTGAGATCGATGATGGTATCGCCGACCATCCAGCCGGGCCCGATGGCGGCCGGGGATGGAGCGCCTTGATAGAGCCCGGGAACGTAGTTGACCTTGGTGGTCGTCCCGGGATAGTTTTCGCCCGGATTGTTGATCGCCGTGGGCAACTTGAAGTATTCGCAAGGGAGCTTGGCGCCATTGACAATTCCGACATTGCCGTTGCCCGAATGATCAGGGGTACGGGATAAGTCGACGATGCGGTGCACGTCCATGATCCTGGTATGACTCGTGTCGAGATCGAGCATCACCTGCATGGGGAGGTAAAACCCGTAGTCTCGCTCCGTGTGCGGCGAAAGGTCGACCTCGTAATACACCTTCTCATGGCTATCGACGAGCTGGAGCGTCGTCTTGCCATTATCGCGGAGGGGCAGGTAGGGTGACTCGCCGAGGAGATCCCAGAAACCGGGGGCGAATCCGAACCATGCGGTGCGAAAGTACTCGGTTTGACTCTGGTTGTCCCAACCCGTAAAGAGGTGTCGGCTCGGATTGGGGACAGCGTGGTCGAGTCTCCAACACTGCCAGCCGTTGATCGATCCGACGATACTGACGTTCCCTCGATTCGAAACGCCTCCTCCGGGGAGGTAGTTGGGGACTTCGTCGGTTGCAGGGTTATTGTCGTGATCCCAGGTTGGGATTTGCGGGTGATCGGGTCCAACGCCTGCACTCTGGACGCAATAGAGGACGTATCGGCCGTCGGGGCTGCACCAGGTATAGCCCCCCTCAAATGGTACGGTTTGGGCTTCGGCTAGCGTGAGATCGCCGTCTCCATTCACGTCGCCGAGCACTTTACCGTCGTAGTCCTTGAGAGGTCTGCGAGCGAGCGGATATCTCTCCTCGAGTGTTAGACCATCGACTACGGTTGTTCGCATGGGATACATGTAGTGAAGATCGTAAGGCCCCTGCCAACCCTCCGAACCAAACGCAGTCTGGTTGTAATAGAAGACGACGCGCGAGCCCCCATATCCTGCGGTGACCAATAAGGGAGCCCCTTTTCCCACCATCAAATGCCCATCCATGGTGAGCGTCGGTTCAAAGTTGTCGGCCCACATCGAGTCGGGACCCGCCGCTGAGTGGCCAATAATCGACGGCGTGGTAGTGGTGGGCTGCCACGAGGTCGTTTCGACAAGAAAGGGCTTCCACTTCTCGAGCACGATCACGTCGATCACCTTTTGAGCGGCGGGTTCGACAATGATTCGAATCTTAGCTCGTCCATTGCGTTTCATGATGCCCCCCGGAGTCGTTCGCACTTCTCCATTGGGATAGGTCACGGGTGCCGGAGTACATGGAGTGGGAGAGCACGCAAGGGGCATATATCCGCTCGTCGTCGACCACTTGCCTGTGGGAAGACCGGTAGCAGGATTGATCCCGTTTGGATCCCAGCTCTCGGGACGATCCTGAAGCAGAACAACACAGTCGTAGGTCATGTAGGGAGTCGGGGCTCCCTCACTGGGGATTCCTGATATCTTGCTAGGGTACGGGTTCTGGGAAGCGGCTTCGGCGGGTAGCTCCGACTCGGGCACGGGATAAAGGTTGTTTGAGAGCTGATCGTAGGCGCGGAGTAGCCCTAATTCACCCATTGACCCGATCTTTGAGGCGGGGTCTTGGGGAATGTACGGATACGCGTGGTCAAACGGAGCAGGAAAATTGGTGCTCGTTGGAGTCAGCCGAACCGGATAGTCATTCCCAAGGTAGATCGACGGGTCGGCATAACTAGAAGTTGTCACAAATCGGGGAAAGGGATGACCGATCGCCGGCGAAAAATCGGGACCTGGGGCAATCAAGGCAGGATCGAAAGTGGCAAACAGATAGCCGGTCTGCCAAGTATCTGAGGGATTGCCCGCGAAGTCCGCCGGAGTAAAGGACTGGTACATGAGCACGCGACCGTCCCAAGTCATGGTCAATGCGTTTGAAAGCGCGTACCGAGTTCGGTCTCGGAGACCTTGAGGTGCTAGCGTTGGGCCCAACTGCTCTTCCCAGGTCGTGTGGTCGATAGAAAACGGAATTCCGCGCTGAGACTGATCGCCAAGCGAGTAAGGCGGCTGAGTAGGTGCGGGCGGCACGGGTTGGGCTAGCAGACTGACAGATAGGAGTACCAATCCGAACAAACTCCAGTACCAAAGTATGAGACGCGTTGCCATCGTTCCTTCCTTCCTCGATGAGAATGGACCGCGGTCCAAATCGCTTCGTCAACCAACGTCTCACCGAATACAAAAGCAGGAACGGTGGTCTGCTTCGATCGCTAGGCTAGTTTGTCGCTGATCGTTTAAGCGCAATGCCGGGGAAATGCCTGCTTTCCCACTAAGAGCAACTTAAGTGGATACTCCCGACCACGCCCCACAGTGACAAGCGAATACGAAATCACCAAAAACCGTCGGCAAATGTGTTCAATATACTGACGTCGCTTATCGCAAACGAAGTCACCGGTTACCTCCGCCGTGTTCAGATACTGGTCACGAAAAGAAAGTCACTCCGACGGGTGCAGTTGTCTTGATTATCGAGCGAAGGGCGCACTGTCGAAGTTTGTTTTGGGTCGGGCTGCTCAGGGTACTGATAGGGAAAGAGTGCAATTTCTGAGAAGGTTGAACTTCTTGGAGTATTCGGAATGATCCACTTAACGGCTAACAGAGCTGTTTCGACGCCGCTCGATAACGAGGCCCGAGATGCCAGCGAATAGCCCCGCGACTTCGATGCAGAGAATCCAAAGAAGCGTGAGAGAAGCCTCACCGTCG
>CAYZYD010000180.1:0-7629 GCA_964482505.1 uncultured Planctomycetia bacterium
TTATGCGAGGTGACGCCGATGGAGACGGTTGTATCGATATGGACGACGTCACTTCGATCAACAACTACCTCACGGGATCGTCGCTCGACTGTCTCGACGCCGCCGATGCCGACGACGATGGCAGTGTCACTCCGGCCGATTCAGGCCTGCTCATCTCCGTGATCACGGCGACGGGTTCGATTCCAGGCCCTACCCCAACGATTTGCGGAATCGACCTCTCCTTTGACTCGATCGCTTGCGAGAGCTACGAATGCCGCCGCAACAACGATTTTCGGCGAGGCGACTGTAATGTTGACGGCAGCACCAATCTCGGCGACGTGATCTTTCTTCTGAACTTCAAGTTTCCACCTCCGGGCCCGCCGCCCCCCGCTCCCAAGTGCGACGACGCTTGCGATAACAACGACGACGGCCGCCTCAACATTTCAGATTGCATCTACCTGCTCAACTTCCTCTTCATGCCCGCGTCCCCAGCTCCCCCAGAACCCTTCAATTGCTGCGGCCTCGACCCGACTCCCGAGGATGTTCTCTTCTGCAAAGAGTATCTCGGCGTCGGCTGTCCCTGACGGCGCGACCTGCGGTACCGAACTCAAGTCACCAGAATGCGATCGTGAGATGTTGCCTCTCTTGGCCATTGCTACCGCATTTTGATGTTGGGCTGAGTTGTGGCGGATTGCTACCCGAGCCCGCTACTGCGACTTCTCGCTACGCGGTTCGTGAATAATGCGGGCTCTAGCGAGCCACGGGGAGAGGGTAGCCCGTGCGCTCCCGTTGCCGATGATCGAGTCGCCGGGCGGGGCGAATGCCGAGGTCGTAGAAGGCGCCGCCCACGACGTCGTTTCCGCGAACGGCGGAGCGAGCGAATCCACCGAGGCTGGTCCAGTTACCGCCTCGGTGGGGACGATTGCCGAGATCGGGGCCGATGCGCTCCGATTCGCCGTCGAGCGTAAAGTCCGACAGGGCGCTCCACGAATCGCGGCACCATTCCGATACATTCCCGATCACATCGTGGATCCCAAAGGCGTTGGGGGCCAGGCTGCCCACGGGCGCGTGTTGAATCCACGGGTCCTCCCACTTTTCGGCCATCGTGGTGCCCGTGATCCGCTTGGATCGCGCGTCCGAAACGTTGCCCGCCTTACGTTTGGGGATCGAAATTTCTTCGGCACCACTCCACCAAGGAGTCGAACTTCCGGCGCGCGCCGCGTACTCCCATTGAGCTTCGGTGGGGATGATCAGGCCGAGCTGGTGGAGGACTGTTTGACATTGAGTCCAGCTCACACTTTCGACTGGGTTCAATGCGCTATTCTGGTGGTGGGCTTGGCTCCAGCTCGGCCCGTAATGGCTTGGAGTATTCCCCGTCACTCGGAGCCATTGAGCTTGAGTCATCTCGTACTTTGAAATCAAAAATGGCTCCAAGCTGAGGCTGACCACCGGGCCTTCGAGTCGTGACGCCATCGGATCGTAATTCGGTTTGGCGGGGTCTTGCGCCTGAGCTCCGAGCCGAAAGGTCCCTCCGGGTAGCAGAACGAGAATGACTCCGAGACTCGCGTCGCGCGGCAGTTGACCCGCTGAATTCCGCTCGGGGATCTCACCGCTATGAGTTGCCAGATGAAGGAACTCCTCAAGCCCCGAATCGGGGTCTGGGCCGAGCGGGAAGAGGCCGATTTGTGGTTCGAATGGTCTCTCGTTAAAGTCGTAGTGCTCTGAACTAGCGACCCTTTTGAGAGCGGCGTTCCAGGCGTCGCGAGCCGCCTTCGCTTCGATACTTCGCTCGAGAATCGTCGATGCGAAGCTAAGCCGGCTCTGGACGCTGGCCACGGTTCCCAAGCGAGGGTCTTCATGAAAGAACCGAGCTAATCCGCGTACCAGCTCCGCGGTTATTTCGTGGATCCACTCATCGGCTGAAGAACTGAACTGGTAGGTGCGCCGGCTTGATATTTCGGCTTCGATCTCTCGCGTCCTCTTCTCGACCCGCGCAATCCAGAGTTTGAAACTCTCTCGCTCATTCGGCGTCTTCTTCTCCCAGCTCGGCTGCGACTTCGCGAGCATGAGCTTCTTGAGCTCCACTCGAAGTGCCGCGAGGTCGTCAGCCTGAGGATGGGTACTGTGGTCGCGCTGTTGATCATCTTCCGTATAAGGAAACGCGCGCGATCTCAACGACTCGAGGCTCTTCTCGTGGAGTGGACGTCGTTTCCTCAGCGGTTGAGCGTAGTTCACTAACCACGCTTTGAGCTGGGGGATTTTTTGCGGATAGGCGGGCCAAAGCTCCTTCGAATCGGTTATCGCCATTTCAAGGAGTTTGGCATCCGAGAGGCGGAGGATCTCTTCCGTCTGCGACTCTTGGAGCTCGCGCTGACGTTCCGCCTCCCTTCGGTGCGCGGTTTCCGCTGCTGCCCGGAGCGCTGCTTCCGCCCTCGCTCGCTTCTCGGCTTCGGCGAGACTCGCGGCCTTGGCGCGTTCGACTTCGGCCAATCGACGGCTCTCGTAGGCGGCCGCTTCGAGCAACTCGGCCCGTTTGAGGTTGCGTTTCTCCTCCGCGGCGAGTTCGTTAGCTGCGGATCGCTCGTAGAGTGCCCAGCCGGTTCCTGCGCAGAGCGTTAGAAAGTTGATCGCGACGACCGAGCAAACAACTCGGTGTTTCCTCAGGAATTTGCGAAGCCAATAGATTCGACTCGGTGGACTCGCGAGAACGGGTTCATGATCGAGATAGCGTCGGATTTCCGCAGCTAACTCTGAAGGGCTCTGATAGCGACGATTCGGGTCTTTTTCGAGGCAGCGCAAAGTGATCCAGTCGAGATCGCCTCGGAGCGTTCTCTGGATTTGCTGACCACCTGTGTGCCGCCCTGTGGCAAACTCCTTCGGGTCCGCCGCTTCGCGCTTCCATACCGTCGAGGGCTTCCGAGGTGACTCCTCCTGGATCATACGCTGCATTTCCGCAAGCCCCTGACGGAGAAGCGCTTTGGGATCAAAGGGGAGGCGACCGGTTATCAGTTCGTAGAGGATCACTCCAAGGGAGTAGAGATCCGTTCGCGTGTCGACGTAGGGGCTTTTCGCCTCGAGTTGCTCGGGAGACATGTAGGCGGGCGTCCCGATGAGTCGGCCTATTTCGGTAAACAGGGTCTCCTCGACGAGCTGTTTATGAGTCGATTTCGCGATGCCGAAGTCGATGATCTTCGGGACGTGTTGTCCCTCCCGCTCTTCCACCAAAATATTGGAGGGCTTGAGGTCGCGGTGGATCACTCCCTTTTGGTGGGCGTGTTGGACCGCTTCACAGATCTTCCTAAAGAGCTGGAGCCGCGTCCTGATATCCATCTGAACTCGAGCGCAGTAGGTGGTTAGGGGCTCGCCGTGGACGAGCTCCATCGCGAAATAGGGCGACCCCTCTTCGGTTGTCCCGGCGCTGTAGACTTGGGCGATATGGGGGTGCTTCATCAAAACGAGCGCTTGCCGCTCTGCTTTAAAGCGAGCGATGACCTCCTTGGAGTCCATTCCCTGTTTAACGACCTTGAGCGCGACTTCACGTCGGACCGGCTCGCGCTGTTGCGCCGCGTATACTACCGCCATGCCGCCCTCACCGATCTTACGAGTGATCTCGTAGGGGCCGATGAATCGGGGACCGGAGTTATCCTGAGTCTCGGACAAGCTCACCCTTTCGCGAGTTCTTCTTAGCGCGAATTCGAGGCGGGGTCGGCCTCGTGGTCGAATCGACGGATGGGCCGCAGACCGATGTCTTCGTACTGCGCGTTGATACTGTGGGTCTGTCGCCAAGCCGATCGAGCGTACTGATTGATGCCCCAGAAACTCCCGCCCCGGACAACCACATCAGTGTCGGGAAGACCTTCCCGCTGCCCTTCGAGGTCGAGGATTCGGTTTGAGTAATCCTTCTTGGAGCCTCGACACCACTCCCAGAGATTGCCGATGGTGTCGTGTAGGCCGAATGGGTTTGGGCGAAACGAACCGACGGGGGCGTGATAGAGCCAGTAGTCTTCCCAACTCTCTGAGATAGAGTTGATTCCGAGATCTCTCATCCTTCGGTCCGCGAGGTTTCCCGCACTCTTCGCCTTGATTGAATTTGCTTCCTGACCACACCACCAGGGAGTCGAGGTCCCGGCACGCGCGGCGTACTCCCACTGAGACTCAGTCGGCAGGTCTAATCCAAGCTGTCGAGCGACCCGGCTCGCTTCTCGCCAATTGACCATCTCAACGGGATTCCATGCACGGTTTTGTTGGTGCTCAAAGACGTACTCGGGATCGTACATGCTTGGATTTTGCCCGGTAAATCTCAGCCATTGAGCCTGTGTCATTTCGTACTTGGAGATCAAGAAGGGCCTCAAAGTGACTTCGTGTACGGGGTGTTCAAATCGCTTAGCTAACTCGTCGTAATTGGGACGGGACGGATCACTCTTTTGCGCGCCCATGTGAAACGTCCCTCCCGGTAACAACACGAAAATAAGCCCGAGATTTTCCCCCGGAGGAATTAGGGCTTCCGAATTGCGTTTCGGTAGCTCTCCGTAATGAGACTGGAGGTGGAGGAACTCCTCGAGTCCCGACTTGGGGTCGGGACCGAGTGGAACCAATCCCAGCTGCGGCTTCAGATCGTACAGTGGGTGGTTTTGTGACCCCTGATAGTGAGTTGACGCCGCGATCCGAGTTCTGACCGCATCCCACTCTTGCTGACGTTTTGGAGAGACGATGCTCCGGGACTCAACTTGTCTCGCAAACGCGAGCCGGGTTCGGACATTCGCCAGCGTTCCACGGTGTGCGTCGGTCGCGACAAATTGAGTGAGCCCAGCCACGAGTTCGGTCAAGATATCGTGCTGCCACTGCTCCTCCGTATCATTAAATCTCCAAGTTCGCCTCTCCCTGATTTTCTCTTCAATCTCCGCGACTCGCTCGGCCAGCCGCATAAATTTCTTAGTCAGATATTCGCTATAGCTTCGCGCTTTGGGTCGCTTAGTAGCCTTTGGCTCCGCCGGTTGTGAGTCTGGTTGTGGTAAATCGGTTGGTTGCGAAGCTGCTGGGCTCGGCGTACCGACCGCTGGCTTTACCGCCAACTGCTGATACTCCTTGAGTCTGACCCGGTTGAGGGCGATCTCATTCTTGAGTTTTGTAAGCTCAATCTGAAGCGGATGCTCCTCGCGATCACGACGCGCGTCGGCATCGCTATAGGGGAGCGCCTTGCGGCGCAGTGATTCGAGTTTTGACTCGTGTTCGGGGAGCCGCGCGGCAAGTGGTTCGGCTTGATCGCTAAGCCATCGATCGAGAGCGTCGATCTTGTCGGGGTAGGCGGGCCAGAGGCTTGCCGCATCCCGAACCGCCTCTCTGAGTCGATGGATATCCGCGAGACGCAGGATCTTCTCGGCACGCTCGGCGGCGAGATTTCTCAGTCGGTTCGCTTCGGCTCTCGCTTTCGCCTCCGCAGCCGCCGTCTCTTTCGCCTTTGCTCGCGCCTCCTGTTCGAGTTTGGCCTGCGCAAGGGCGGCTCGGCGCTCTGCTTCTGCCTCTTCCTGCGCTTGCGCTTCGGTTGCCGCGTCGGCGAGAGCTCGGCGTCGTGCGCTCGCCGCCCGGTCCGCAAATGCTCTCGCCTCACCCCTTTCGATCAGCGCCCAGGTGAGCACGCCGACAAGGGAAGCGACGATCACAACACCTGAGAAGAGCGCGGTTCGATTTCGTCGAGCAAACTTGAGCGCACGGTATGCAAAGGTGGGGGGAGTGGCCTGAACAGGCCGACCCTCGAGGAAACTAGCGAGGTCAAGGCTAAGCTCGGCCGCGGTCCCGTAGCGCCGCGCCGGGACTTTTTCGAGACACTTCATGACGATCTGGTCGAGGTCGCCGCGGAGGAGTCGAACCAAAGCGGCGGCGTCGCTCTGTCTCAAATTAGCGGACTGGCTTGATTCGTCGAGCGAAGTACTCAGCCTCGTCGACGGTTTGGGAGGATCCTCCTCTCGTATAATCCGCTGAATCTCAGCGAACGCCTTGGTCCGCAGCGCCTCGGGGTCAAAGGGAAGAAAGCCCGTCAAGAGTTCGTAGAGAACGACCCCGAGTGAATAGACGTCCGACCGCGTGTCGACATCGAGCATACTGATCTCTGCCTGCTCGGGTGACATGTAGGCAGGAGTGCCGACAACCGAACCGATTTGTGTGTAAAGAGTCCTCTCAGTCAGGCTCTGCCTCGTCGACTTTGCCACTCCAAAATCGATGATCTTAGGGACCGGTTCGTCACCGACCAGCTCGACCAGAATGTTCGACGGTTTGAGGTCGCGGTGAATCAGCGCTCTCTGGTGTGCATGCTCTACCCCCTTGCAGATCGACACAAAGAGACGAAGCCGGTCTCGAGTATCGAGCTGAAAACGGTCACAGAACTTCGTGAGTGACTCCCCGTTGACATACTCCATCACGAAGTAGGGGCGACCGTCAGCTGTCTTTCCCGCGTCGAAGACCTTGGCAATCGACTCGTGATTCATCACTGCAAGCGCTTGCCGCTCGGCTTCGAATCGGGCCAAGACCTCTTTTGTATCCAAGCCGTGTTTGATGACTTTGACCGCTACCCTACGCTGAATTGGTTCGCGTTCGAGCGCGGCGTAGACGATCCCCATCCCTCCCTCGCCAAGGCGCTCGAGTATCTCGTAGCGCCCAATCCGCTTCGGCTCACCAAGATCGGGGGCCGGACCCACTTCCCAAGTTGCTTCGGTAACCAGTGCCTCGACTTGCGCCAGTAGTTCGAGATCGCCGGCGCACGCTCGCTCGATAAACCCCGGACGCTCTTCTTCGGATAATCCGAGTGCCTCTTCTGAGATGTCCTCAGCTCGACTCTTACTCTGGGTCACTAGGAGCTCCTGCGTTTAGGCTGTTCCCGTCATCTTCTCCAAAAAGGTCCCAACGATCAAGCGGGGCTCCCCACGAGGCCGCGGCGCGGTTTGTGAATAATGCGGACTGGAGGGTCCCGGGTGTTTGACCCTTCGAGGTCCCACTCGAGTGTCTCTTTCAACGGGCTGCTAGGCTCTGTGATTACTCGAGAGTGGCAATACGATTGGAGCTCAAAAGACCCAGCCGATCGAAAATGCCCCGAACAGTTGGGGATCACCGTTCCTCCGAAACTCCTCGGTACGGATAAATTGGGTGTATCCGACTTCTAAACTCTTGTATTTCCAGGAGAGCCCGAGCTTGAACTCAGCGACGAATTCCTCGGAGTCTACCGAGTGGATACTCGTCTTAGAGTAGTTCCCGTCGAGCACCGTGTTCCAAAGAACGAAGCGACCATCGATGCCCGCGAAGAGATAGAACCACGAAGTTCTCTGCTTGCCCAAGCTGATTCGAGGGACTCGGGCGTCGGTTGCAAAGTCCCGAGGTAGGTTGAGTCCGAGTCGATAGGTCGCTCCGATGTTTCCCTCGAGGCTTACGGTCCCGACTCGAGTACCGAAATTCGTAATGACATCAAACTCTCGCAGAAAGAGCAGCGGTCGATCGAATTCGCGGTACTCATGGCGAATCTGCCGCGAAAAATTGAGCTGGGCGGCGAGCTCGTCCCGAAGCTGATTATCCCAGCCCAGGGGCTCATCGGCGTTAAGCAGATCGTGGACCTCTTTTTGAGCATCTTCCGCGAGCGAGCTCGGACCGACCTCGCCGAGTTGG
>CAYZYD010000181.1:0-7611 GCA_964482505.1 uncultured Planctomycetia bacterium
GGCCGAATGGCTCGCCGAGTTCTCACTCGAACTTTCCGAACAGGACACTAGAGCGCGAAGATCGAATCCTCACAGGGGAGCATATCTTCAAAGGTCGGATCGACCCCCGGGTTTGGGAACGGCGCCAAGGGTGGCGGTCCCTCCACAAAGAAGAAGTTGATGAGGAAGATCGTATCCGCAATGTTCACCATGCTGTCGTCGTTGACGTCGGCCGAGTCGAAACAGACCGGCTCGGGACCGCCAGTAAAGCGCCAGTTGATGATGTAGATCGCGTCGGCCAGATTAGCCGAACCGTCGTCGTTGGCATCGCCGCGCAAAAAGGGTGTGCCGATAAGCTCTTCGACGAAGATTGTCGCAAAATCGCTCTGAACGGTCGAGCAACCCCCCGTGACCACACAGTAGTAGGTCCCGCTGTCTGACGGGCTCGCAGGATCGATGAGAAGCACCGCGCCCGTCGCGCCCGCGAGGGGATTGTCATCTCGAAACCACTGGTACTCAAAGGGGCCCGTGCCCTCGGCGACCACCGACAGCACCACGCTCTCTCCCTCTTGTGCATTTTGATCATTGGGCTGGTCGACGATACTCGTCGCGGGCAAGACGTCGACCACGATTTCGCTGGTGGTCTCAGATCCACAGCTGTTGGTCACGGTCACGGTATAACCGCCCGCATCGCCAAAGGCCGCTTCGGGGACCGAGTAGATCGCGCCGTCAGCGCCCGGAATCGCTTCACCATCCTTCGACCAGCTGTAGGAGAGCGGCGCGGTACCGGTCGCGCCCACAGACAACTCGAGGAGACTGCCAAAGCAGACCTCGCGACTCTGGGGCGGTTCGCTGATCACGATCGGGTTGAGAAGGTTGATGACGGCGGCGCTTGAGAAGACCGATCCGCAGACATTGGTCACTTGGCAGTCGTAAGTCCCGGCGAGGGTGGCTGAGAAGGTCGCTGCGTCCGCTCCCGGTACCGGGATTCCATTGCGACGCCACTCATACATGATGGGCCCCGTGCCCGAAACGGCGACGCTCAAGTCGAACGAGCTCCCGTTACAGAGGTCGCCCCCGGTCGGTTGTCCCGTAACCGAGACGGGGTCGGCCGAGGTGATCGTCTCAGCGCAGTTCGCGGTGACGCTCGCACAAGTCGAGGAGCGACTCCCGGTCACGGTGTAGTTGGCCGAACCGAGCGGAATCCCTGAATCGGTGTAAGTAGTCGTGTCGCCAGACAGGACTATGAGCGTATCGCCATTCCGCTCGACCGTAATCGAATTGTAGTTATCGCCGAGGCTCCAATTGAGCTCGACCGCTCCGGCCAAATCGCAAGGTCCCGAGATAATCGAGCAGCCCGTGATCGAGATCGGATTCAATACCTCGACGACGCAACTCGAGGTCACCGAAACCTGGCCCGCGACAAATCCGCGAAAGGTATATTCGTAGCTGCCCGCCCCGAGCGGACCATCGATTGCCTGCACCGCGCCTGAGCCCAAAGTAGCGATGACACTGCCACCCCGGCTCACTTCGATCAGGTCGTAAGGAGCCAAGTTGTCCCAATTGAGAGTGACGATACCGTCGACACTGCAGCAAGCGGAGAGCGCCGGGCCGGGATAGACTTCGATCATACAGGCCGCGGGTAGCGAACGCGTCGTTCCGATGACTCCCGAGACTTCGATCGTGTGCGTCCCGACCTCGAGTCCCGTCAGCGTCGAGGCGGTCTCTTCGCCAAGCAGCAAGATCTGCACGACTTCACCATCGAGCGACACTTCGAGGAAGTCATAAGAACCGGGTAGGCTCCAGCTCAGTTCTGCCGTTGAAGCACTCGTCGTGCAGATCAGATCCTCGACGGGTGGCGCGTACTCAATCGTACAGAGTGCCTCGGGTGACTCTACTTCCCCGGTCACCCCGACGAGGCGGTAGTTGTAGATTCCGGGAGAGCCTGGAAGATCGGAGAAGCTCGAATCTAGGATCGCAGGAGTCGCGATGAGATTGCCGTCTCGGCGCAGCTCGTAAGAGTCGTAGTCCGCGGATAGATCCCAACTGATATCGATCGCCGGCGTATTTGAGAGACAACTCAAGTTGCCAGGCGACGGAGCAACAAAGACCGTGCAACACGAGTCGGTGCTCAAGACTCCATCTTCTAAGATCGAGACGCAGTATTCATAGGTTCCTGGGGCGACAGTATCGGTGTAGGTGGTCTGCTCTCCGGTCAGCGTGATCTCGGGCAGGCCGTCCTGCTCAATTTCGACGTATCGACCCCTCTGAGCATCGGCCAATGCCGCCCACTGTTGGGCATTGAGAGCCTCAGAGTAGATCAAAACCTCGTCAATCGACCCATTAAAGAAATTGTTGCCGCCCCCCGAACCGATCGTGACTCCAGACGAAGTTCCATCGGTCGGTCCTCCGTTGAAGGTCTCTCGATCGTTCGAAACGCCATTGACGTAGAGTTCGACGACATTGCCATACCGCGACAGTCCGATATGAGTCCAGACCCCGAGGGTCAGAGGTTGACTCAAGATCAAGTTTTCAGTTCGGAAATTCCCGGGCGAATTTTCGTGCTGATAGACAAAGCGATCGGTCGCGAGCCGAAGTCGATAGAGAAGATTCTGCTCGGCCAGCCCCCCGTTGCCATCGCATTCGATGAGAGTCCCGTTGCCCGAGGCCTTCATCCAAAACGAGATGCTCATGTCGCCACGCCGTTGGAGCGTCGGATGTCCCGGGATCACAATCTCGCTCGATAGCCCATCAAAGGTGGCCGCGCTTCCGACGGGAAGGACGCTCTCGTCGCCGAGGAATGTATTCACGTAAGTCCCGTCGCCCACCCCGAACTCCTCGAAGGCGGTGAAGCCTGACTCTTCATCGAGAGGCCAGTAGACGACAGCGCGCTCGAGAGCGAGGTCTCGGATCGATCCCCCTTCGGGGATCTGCAGCTGCGACAAGGTAGCGATATCGCCGTCGCTCAGAGCGCTGGGGAAGATGGCCACCTCATCGATGCGACCGTTGAAGAAGTCGCGGGCACTATTGGAATTGAGATTCCCCGATGCCGAGAGATCCGCCCCGAAGGCGATTGGCTCCTGGTTACCGATACCCCCGCTGCTCGATCCGAGTCCGCTCGTCCAGAGGGCATCTTGGAGAAGGAGCTGGCCGTCGACGTAGACTTTGAGTCACCCCGCACCAAAGCTGACGGCGACGTGGTGCCAGTTACGGACCTCGACCACATTGTTGCTCGTTTCGAGCGTACGGGTCAGGGTCGTGGTCTCGAGCTGGACTCGGATTCGCGAGCCGTTCCGGAAGATAGTAATCTGTCCCCCGGTATCGCGACCGTTTGAGTCTTTGCTAAAGAGCCCTCGTCTACCACTCAGGTTATCCGCTCGAAGCCAGAAACTGATCGTCCCCTCATCGAGAAGATAGGCGGGGTCGTGTGGGATCTCGACAAAGTCGCCACTCGCGCCGGGAAAGTCTGCGGCCGTATTGGTGCTCCCGTCGAGCGCGCCCCGAACTCCTCCGACAGCTCCGCCGAGATAATCTCCATCAGAAAGTCCCGTTTCGTCGATTGCGATGGTGTTCAAGGCCGCTTCGCCGAGCCGCCAGTAGCCGACCGGGTTGAGTGACGTAACAAAGTCGTCGCTAACATTATTCAGAGGGTTTGGACTCGGGGGAGTCCAGTTGAGATCGATTTCATCCGCCGCGATAAGCGAACATTCGAGATCAGTTACGGGATCCTGCGCGGGGACGAGCCCCGTAGCCGTCATCGTTAATATGACGACCCAGAGAACGCGGGCGATGCGAGCCACAATTCCTCCTCGTTGCGCCGAACCTGGATCGGCGTCATCCAACTCCAAAGATTTTTTGGGTTTGAGCCTCTTTTGGGGGGCCGAGTGTACTCATGGTCCCAAAGAAGCACGAGGTTGGAAATCTGGGCGGGGTTGAGTTCGAACCGACTCGCATTCGATTCAATTCCGGGTCGGCCTTGAAGCACCGCTAGAATTTACGAGATACAGTTTTTGCGAGACATTTCTTTGCCGAGCCCGTCAGCCGTCTGACCGCAAAGTGGTTTCGACTGGGGGCGGGTGAGACTCGGGCTCGTGCCGTAGAGGTGGTGTGTGTGTAACCGGTGCCTGCCGCGCCCCGATCCCGCGGCCTCTCCCGGAATGACTTTTGAGTCGGACTGTAGGAACCGACGCGACGATAGGAAGCGCGTCCGTTATTCGGTTTGACGAAGTCGCGCCTGGTGAAAGTCGCGACGTTCCCGCCAGTAAACCATCTCCTCGTCCTCTTCGCGCGACTTATAGTAGGTGAAGAGAGCATCGGCCACGGTACTGGCTCGACGATTGCCCTGTCCCGAAACCTTAGACAAAATCTCGTAGGCTTCCTTGAGCTTGCTGAGGCCTTCTGGGCCGCGGTCGAGCCGGATAAGGTACTGCCCATGTTTTGAGAGCGCCGCACCGAGATGCCAATGTCCGGGCGGGGAGACTCTTCGAATACCTTCGACGACTTTCGCCTGCATCGATTCGGCCTCTTCGATTCGACCTTGCTCAGCGATAGCGTCGGCGAGATTACTCCGGGCGATCAAAGTGTGAATTTGGTCGGGCCCTCGAACCTGGGTCCAAACTTCGACGACCTCGCTAAAGTAAGTTTCCGCTTGCTCGTACTCTCCCTGATTGTAGAGAAGCGACGCCATGTTATTGACCGCAGTCAATCGACTTAAACTCTCGACTCCATAGACTTCTCCGCGACGTTCGACCAAGGACTTGTAGAGCTCAATCGCTTCGTCGATCTTACCTCGATCACGGAGGATATTTGCGAGGACACCCGACATGGTCAGCGTATCGGGATGGTCGCGCCCGAGAACCTCTTCGGCCAGCTTCACGGCCCGCTGGGCGAGCCGTTCCGCTTCCTCGAAGTTGCGCAAGAAGGAGTGAGCTCGGGCGCCATTAGCAAACGCCCGAATAGTTTGCGGATGATTCTCGCCAATCGAGACGAGAAGTTTTCTGATCCCTTCCTCGTAAAGCCGCGCCGCCTCCTCGGGGCGACCGAGTTCGAGATTCACGCCCCCGAGCATGGTCGTCAACGCCACGAGGTCGGGCTCATTGGGATCGATCGATTGGCTCAAGATCGGTTTGTATTTGAGAATCAGCGCTTCGAGCTCTTCGAGTTTACGTTCTCGACTCAGGACCTGGCCGTAGCGCAATACCGCCCGGAGAACATCGGGCCCGTCCCGGTCGATCCGAAGCGCCTCGGCAAGCCCGTCCTGAGCCAGGTTCAGCGCGACCTCGAGGTTCTCTTGATAGTCCGCGACCCGGGAAAGCTCGAGCTTGATTTCGACGAGCTCCGAGGCGAAGTCACCCCGCCGGGGATGCGATTCATAATGGCGTTGGGCACTCTTGAGCAGCTCGACCGCCTCGTCGTGGCGGCCCATGCGATTCAGGGCGATCGCGAGCGTCTTGTCAAAACGAGCTAACTCGTCGGGGTGGTCAGCGAGCTTTTTCTGCGCTTGGGAGAGCGTGATCGCGATCAGGTATTCGAGCAGCTCGGTATCGCGGCCGCGCGCGACTTCGGGTTTGATGCCACCGACGATCGAAGCGTAAAGCTCGGCGATGACATTCGCCGTCTCTTTTGCTTCTATCGCTTCGTCGCGCTCCTTAACAAGCTGCCAAGTGCGATAGGCGACTCCAAAGAGGCCCGCTCCGATTGTCAGTAGAAGGATCAGCGAGTAGCCGGCGAGCAGTCGGTGGCGCCGAACAAATTTTCTGAGTCGATAGCCGAGCGACGGCGGCCGAGCCGATACGGGTTCAAAGTTGAGGTAGCGCTCCACGTCCTTTGCGAGCTCGAGGGCCGAGTCGTAGCGGCGATCGATTTCACGCTCGAGACAGCTCATCACGATCCAATCGAGATCGCCTTGAAGGCTCGTGAGCAACGTCGAGGGATCGGTCGATCTCAGTTCGGCAATTCGCTGACGATTCTCCGAGGAGAGATACTTCTGAGATGGCCTCACGACCGACTCTTCGGTGAGTATCCGACGCATCTCTTGTAGTCCCGCGTCCCGTAGCGTGCGGCTATCGCGAGCCGTGCAGCCGACGAGGAGTTCGTAGAGCACGGCACCGAGGCTGTAGACATCCGTCCTCGTATCGATCAAGCGCACCGAAAGATCGGCTTGTTCCGGGCTCATATACTCGGGGGTTCAGACGAGTTGATAGCGGGCGGTGTAGACCGTCTTTTAGGTCAGATAACCCCCAATCGCCTTCGAGACCCCAAAGTCGATGACCTTCGGAGTCGCTCCTTGCGAAGTCACGAGGACGTTTGAGGGCTTGATATCGCGGTGAATCAGCCCATTTTGGTGCGCGTGATGGACCGCCTCACAGATCTGGACAAAGAGCTTGAGCCGTTCGTTGAGAGCGAGCTTCTGACGATCGCAGTACTCGGTTACGGGAAGCCCGTCGATGAGCTCCATCGTAAAGTAGGGGCGGCCGTCGCTCGTGGTCCCAGCGTCGTAGATCCGCGCTATGTTGGGGTGATTCATCAGAGCGGCCGCTTGCCGCTCCGCCTCAAACCGCGCCACGAATTTCTCAGAGTCGAGTCCGCGCTTCATGATCTTGAGGGCGACGCGACGCCGAACCGGCTCGCGCTGCTGAGCCACATAGACGACCCCAAACCCCCCTTCGCCGATCTGCTTGATCACACGGTAGGGACCCGTCTCTTCCGGCGATTGAAAGTCGGTCGAGAGAATCAGCGAACTCGGAGCCGTGACCTCGGGGATCTCGGTCAGTTCTGTCTCACTGTCCCAATCGGCCTCGATCAGCAACCGGACCTGGTTGACGAGATCGTGATCGCCATCGGTCTCGTCCTCAAGCCACGTCGCGAGCTCCGCCTTGGGTAACGACTTCGCCTGCAGGTAGAGATCGGCGACTCGTTTGAAGCGATCCGAATCCATCGGTGATTCATCTCTCGATCAGGAATAACAGTCGGTGGGCCGCACCTCAGTCAAGCGTCTCCGGAACTTCCCTCACGCTGATGTTGAGAGAGCAACCAAGCTCGCGCAACCGACCACTTACCGACCACTGAGGTCCGCGAAATACTCAACGCCTCGCTGATCTGCTCGTTCGTCATGCCGCCAAATAGTTTGAGTTGAGCGATCTGACTCGCCTGCGAATCGAGCTTTGCGAGTTCGCCCAAGAGATCGTCGAGTTCGAGGATATCTTCAGGCTCGTAACTCGCGTGGTGTTCGGCCATCGTCATCGAAAAGCGTCGCCCCCCCGCCCCACGCTTGGCCGAAGCCCGCCGCCGGGCGTGGTCGACGAGCACTTGGCGCATCGCAACCGACGCGACCGCGAGGAAGTGCGATTCGCTCTTCCACTTCCCCTGACCGAGAAGCTTGAGACAGGCTTCATTGACGAGCGCGGTGGGTTGGAGAGTGTGCGCGGCGTTCTGGCGAGACATCTGAAGCCGAGCGATTTCACGCAATTCGTCGTAGACGCGGTCGATCGATACGTTGTGGGAGGCGTCAGCCGAAGCTCCCGATTCAGGAGAAAAGTCTGGCATAGAGAACGGCCTCAAAGGGCTATGGCGGAGAGGTCTAAGGCGGAGAGGTCTAAGGAGGAGAGGTCACGCTGCGAATCGATTCGGGTG
>CAYZYD010000182.1:0-7604 GCA_964482505.1 uncultured Planctomycetia bacterium
AGGGAGGTCGAGGGCCGGCGATTCTTGCTCGAACTTTTCGAACAGGACACTAGCGTCAAGATGACAGGCGCTCCACGTAGATTCCACGCAAACTCAACCGTCGGCTTAAGCCGCAACACCGAATGATGGACACGCCAACCCTGGTGACCACAGAAAGGAAGCCACCCATGCGAATGGCAATGTTCATCTTCTTGGCTCTAGCCTTTACTTCTGAGCTATCTGCTCAAAATGGAACCTCAAGATTGGAGCTCGGCGGAATCGCTGCCGCCTTTACGCTGACTAGCGACGAACCTAGAGAATCAGCATCGAGCAATCCGGCCCCACCGAGCCGTAAAATGTCGAGCTTCCGAAGCGGTCTCTACGGCCGACTCTCGGCAAGCTTCACGATCCTCTTTGATGGCGACCTCGACCGCGAAGAGGGTGGTACGCTCACCCCGGGAGACGCCGAGTACGATACCGGAGTCGGCTACAGTGGTTCGCTCGGCTACCGTTGGGACAACGGTTTCGCGCTCGAACTTGAAGGGATCTACCGACGCAACGAACTCGATTCACTCGAAGTAAATGGCGTCAATATCGCCGACGAGGGAGACTTCGCTTCGCTCACAGTGTACCTCAACGCACTCTATCACTTTGAGACGGGAAACCGCTGGCGCCCCTATGTCGGACTCGGCTTGGGTTGGGTAGAAGAAATCGATGTCGACATCGACGACGGCGGCGCCGAACTCGGTTACGACGACTCGGGTTTCGGATACCAAGCGATGGTCGGCGTTGAATACGAATCCGACTTTGGGGTGGGTTACTTCGTCGAGGGTCGTCTATTTGGCGCCACGGGCTTCGATCTCGAAAGCGAAGACGGGACTGGGGTCGAATACGATGGGAACTATCTCGGCCTCGGGCTCACTCTAGGGCTGACCTACCGCTTTTAACCCTCGCCTCGCACCAACCGCTCCTGCGAAGCCTTTAGCTTCCGGCGGCTTCGCAGAAGCGGATCAAACACAACTGGTTGTCTTGGAGGCGACTACTGATTCCCGGGTCCTGGCAATTGCGGAAACTTGAGATAGGGAAGCCGTACGTCTTGGAACTCGAAGCGGTCGGCGCGAATCCCGGGGGGAGCGGCGAAGCCGTCCATACCGCCATTGGTGACAAAGTCATCCTCTTCGACACCGTCACCCGAAACGCCGAGCCCTCCGATCAAGGTGCTCCCCGAGTAGAGTGGTGCGCTTCCGGGAAAGAGCACGACGCCATTTTGGAGGCCGGGGCGAAACGCCGCGCGGGCGAGCCGGTTGAAATTGGCCGGGTCTTGATTGAAGACGGCGAGGTCTTGGAAGAGCGGCCCCTCGGCGTCCCCGTCGATGCCGGGCGGGAAGTCGGGCTGCGTGACAAAGCCGAGCGTGCGGTTCGTCATCGCTGTCCCGAGGGGAATCCCGGGAATCTGGTCGAGCGGATCCACCGCGGTCCCCGAGAAATAGACGACGTTTCGCGCTTTCGCCACACTGACATCGATCGAGAAGATCGGCGCGTCGGGCATTCGAAAGAGCGCGAGAATCAGACCGTCGAGGTTCGTCACCGCGATCACCATCTTTGTCGCAGTACCCACGGGAAGCCGAATCGCTGCGCGCGTCCCGTCCGCCGTGGCAATCGAGTTGTCGACGATCTGCTCGACTTCAGCCAGAGTGAAGTTGCCGAGCGGATCGGCGCGCGGACCGATGAGATACCCTTCGGGCGCGGCGATCCCGTCACGCTCGGTCGCAGTGGCGGCGGTATCGGGATCGGTGATCGTCGCGCGAGTCCCGGCCGCTTCTCCCGTCGCACTCGCCGCGTATCCTTCGGGACGGATGGTCTGGTCGAACGCGGGCAAGAGAATCCCCACCAGAAAAATCAGCCCTTCGGGCGGAACTTCGGCTGGAAACTCAAACCCCCCAATCGCCGATAGCGCCGCAAACTCCATCGCCTCAAAATCGGGTTCCCCCGTCACCGGGTCGGTGATGTACACGCCAACGCCTCCGACCACGCGGCGCCCTTCCCCCATCGCATCATCTTTGTAGAGCGGAAAGCTGCCGGGGAGATAACTCAGACCCGGCCCCGGAAGCGAACCGTCGACATTTGACGGAGGACTGAGTTCCATGCCGGCATTAAAGAGCGTCTCCTCTCCGGTCTCGGCGGTAGTCAACCCAGGGCCCGCTATGCGCGCGCCGCGATTGGTCGAGAAAATCTGCCAGAGCGGCCCCTGTGGAGTGAACGAAACCCCCGTAGTATCGCGACGCGGTGAAAGCGTGGTAATCGTCGGATCCTGCTCAACGATCTCGGGATCCTCAACGGCACCAAAGGTCGGCGGAAAGTGGTTGGTCGAAATGTACTCGAGCGTGCGCGAAGTCAGCGGGCCCTGGCTACTACTCAAGAAAGCCGCCGAACGCGCGACGGCGAGGGCGAGATTGAGTTGGTCCGCAGTTGTGGCGGGATCGCGTTGCCAGACGATGAGAGCGCGACCCTGTCGATCGACGACGGCTACGGTCAAGTCGGCAGCGTCGATGGAACGTGCGGCCGCGTCCACGATCGCAATCGCTTCGGCCGAAGTTAGCGGGACTTCATCGTTGAAAGTCGCGACGCTCGGCGCTTGATTTCGTCCGCTCGAATCCTTGCAAGCGACCCCTGTTAGAAGGACCAATATAGCGAAACAGAGGGCGAGAGCTCGGACCCCAGTGCTCGGCGAAAAGGAAGCACCCAACTCTCGCAAGCGCTGAGACCGCACGGGACGGCGTTCTAACATAGCTGGATTGACCCCAAAGCCGCTTCGGCACCGAGTCGCGGCCGATGGAGCCAAGGAAGCCGATGTCGCCAAGGAAAATGTCTCCGAGGAAGCAGTCGGCCCCTCTTCATCCAGCCTGGTCCTAACAACTAAAGCCACGATACCCCCACTGTCCCTTTTCCTGTCGCCCTTAAAGTACGCGCGGACAATCGAAGCGAAACGTCGAATCCACCCGTTAGTAGCTCTTTCATCCCGCGAGTTGCAAGCGAACACTCGCGAACTCGGTCACCTGCTGACGATGCGAGAAATCTCCCGAATTGATCTTAGCCCGAGGCCCGAAGCATTTTCCAGGGCCAATTTCGCGCTTGATGTCAACTTTCGATTCTGAGAGACTCTTTCGGCCGAGTCACGAGCTCGGCGTCATCCCGGGAGTGGCGGGGGCCTCAAGAACTCAGCCTGAGTGCTGACGATGCTGCGACGCTCGACGGGATTCATGGGATGGGTTTAGAGGAGGTCGGGGGTCAGGGTTGGTTCGAGTTAACACTCGACCTTTGATGCGAGTAGTCCGCGCTATCTCACGTGGCGCTGTTTCTCGTAGCACTGTACTTCGCACGGCTGTGTTTGACACAGTTTGGTTTGGCACTGCGGTCCGGTTGCAGGAACCAGGATCGCGCGCAGAAATCGGGCGGGTAACTTGGTTCGGGCGACGCGCGCAAGGCCGTCCGGTGCTTTGTCAGCAACTCACATTTCAAGGTCAATCTCAAAGCTTCGGTTTTTCGAGTGCTTACCAGCGCGTAAGGCGCCGGCTCGGGCGATTGATTCGGGTAGCGTTTAGCGTCACGAGCCCTTATCGACCGATTCCTCTCGTAGCCCTCTTTCTGCTGCTCTCCTCTTCGCAGAACGAAGCCGGCGACCCCCCGGCGCTGCCGCTACCCCTATTCGTCGCTCCGGTTCAGGAGGCCGCGGCTCCGGCCGAGTCCGACCCCAAGGATGAAAAGAGCGGCGTCGACGAACCCCAGCCCGAACGACCTCACTTCGAGGATGTCTCCACTCGTTGGTACGACGACCCCTGGAACCTGCTGCCGGGCCCTCCCTACGAAATCAACGAGCCCGGCAGCGCTCTCAACCCCTATCGCCAACACGTCCTCAAGGGTGACTTCCCGATCCTCGATACCAAAGACATCTTCCTCGCGTTCACGCTGACCGACAAATTCACGTTTGAATTCCGCAATGTCCCGACGCCTCGAGGGATCACGGGAGATCGACCCGACAATCAGGACTTTTTTGGTAATCGCGAGCAGTACTTCTATACAAACAATCTGATCCTGACCGCGGACCTCTTCAAAGGTCAGCAGGCGTTCAAGCCGGTCGACTGGCGGGTCAAGACTTCGATCGTCTTCAACACCAACTATCTCAAGGTGCGCGAGACCGGAGTGCTCAACGCGAGCGTGGCCCGAGATCTCGACCGACAACGCGAAGATTTCGCAATCCAAGAGCTCTTCGTCGAAAAGCACCTCTTCGACGTTTCCGACCGCTTCGACTTTCTTTCGATCGAAGCGGGGATCCTCCCCTTTCGGAGCGACTTCCGCGGATTTATCTTCGACGACAGCAACCTCGGAGTGCGGTTGCTAGGGAATGCCGACAACAATAAGTGGCAGTACAACCTCGCCTATTTCATGATGCTCGAGAAAGATACTAACTCAGAACTCAATCGCTTTAACGACCGCGACCAACAGATCCTCATCGCCAACCTCTACCGGCAGGACTGGCCCGTCCTCGGCTATATTTCACAATTGTCGCTCCACTGGAATCACGACGAAGCGAATTTTCACTTCGATCGCAATGACATCCTGACGAGGCCCGCCCCGATCGGGGTCGCGACTCCGCAGGAAGTCGACGCCTACTACCTCGGCTGGTCGGGCGAGGGGCACTTCGGCCCCTGGAACATCACCCACTCGGCCTACTACGTCTTCGGCGAGGAAGAAGAAAACGCCATCGCGGGGCGCGGCGTCAATATCCAATCGTTCCTGCTCGCCTCGGAACTCTCGCGCGACTTCGACTGGTTGCGACTCCGTGGGTTCGTGCTCTACGCAAGTGGAGACCACGATTCGCGCGATGATCTCGCTACCGGTTTCGACGGGATCATCGAAGCGCCAAATTTCGCCGGCGGCGAGCTTTCGCTCTGGAACCGCCAGGCGATCCGGCTGCTCGGCACCAACCTAACCCAACGCCTCTCCCCCTACGCGGACCTCGGGACTTCGAAGATCGAAGGTCAGTCCAACTTCGTCAACCCCGGGCTCTTGCTCGTCGGTGGCGCTCTCGACGCCGAAGTGACACCGACTACGCGAGCTCAGATCGGTGCGAGCTACTTACGGTTCGATACCACCGACCCGCTCGAGACGTTTCTCCAGATCGAAGACATCGAACACGAGATCGGGGCTGAGGTCTTTGCCGGTTGTCAGTACCGACCCTTTCTCAACAACCATGTGATTTTCAATTTCGGCGGGGCCTTTTTGGTCCCGGGCACCGGGCTTGAGAAGGTCTACGATTCCGAAGAGTTGTTCTGGTCTGTCTTCGTCGACGCGATTTTGACCTTCTGACCGAGCACCCTGGGAAGAGCGCACGCTATGTTATTCCGTCGATTGCTAAGCCTTCTGATCCTCGCCACCTGCGCGACGGTTGGAGTCGTTCTGACAAGCTGTGGACTGCTTTCGGGAGGTCATAAGCGTTCGGTTGATATCGGCCCCGCGGCGGCCACTCTGGTTTCGGCCTCGGATACCGGCTGTCTCTCCTGCCACCAAGGTTCCGAGGATCCGCACCAGGTCCGCCGGACAAGCTGTGTCGGTTGCCACGGTGGGGATCCCGAAGCGACGACGATCGAGCTCGCCCACCCCGAGCCACTCCACCCCGAAGACTGGCCCGACGCGTCAAACCCGACCAACTCAGAAGTGTTACTCAACGACGAGCACCTCGCGTGGGTCCGGTTCGTCAACCCGGGGGATCTTCGCGTCGTCGACCAAACCTGTGGCGAATCGCAGTGTCACGCGAGCTACAATCTCAAGGTCAAGAAGTCGCTGATGACGACGAGCGCCCACTTCTGGGGAGTTGCGGGCTACGCCAATGGGATTATCTCGGCCAAACGAACGATCTTTGGCGAGTCTTACAGCCCGACCGGGGTGCCACAGCGAATCAACGCGGTTCCAAAGCCGTCCCCCGAGGAGGTCGTGACCGAAGGTGTCGTCGACTTCTTGGTGCCGCTGCCCAATTTTGAAATCTCGCAGACCGGTAACATCTTTCGAGTCTTCGAAAAGGGTAGTCGGCTCGGCACCGCCGCCCTCGGTATCAACGGACTCAACACGCCGCTGATCGGTCTGCCCGACAAGCTCGAAGATCCGGGCCGCCCGAACAACCGACTCTCCGACCGCGGCTTGGGAACTTTGAACCGGGTCGACCTCGCGCTCCTCAACATCCACAAGACGCGTCTCAACGACCCGTTTCTCTCGTTTATGGGGACGAACGACAACCCTGGGGACTATCGCTCCTCGGGCTGCAGCGCCTGCCATATCGTCTACGCCAACGATCGCAACCCGATCGCTTCGGGCCCCTTCTCGATCTTTGGTAACCGCGGCCAAGCGGGCATCGCGGATCCGACGATCGACCCCGAGGAACCTGGACACCCGGTTCGGCACAAGTTTGAGGTCGGGATTCCGACGAGTACTTGTATGACGTGCCATCACCACCAACCCAATTCGTTTGTGAACTCCTATCTCGGCTTTGTCATGTGGAACTACGAGACCGACGGCGCGGTCTTCTGGCCCGACCGGAGTGAGTATCCCAGTAACTCCGAGATGTTTGAGACGCTCTCTCGCAACCCCGAGGAGGCGGCCCAGCGCGGTTACTGGAAAGAGCCCGAGTTCCTCGCCGATGTCACCGATTTCAACGAGTTGGCGCGGCACACGCAGTTCGCCGATTATCACGGGCACGGTTGGATTTTCCGGGCCGTCTACAAGAAAGATCGCAAAGGCAACCTGCTCGACAAAGATGGCGAAATCGTCCCTTACAACCAACCCCAGAAATTCGCGGGCACGGTGCCGATCGTCAAATCGGATGCGACGGCCCGAGCCGAGGCCGACTCTGAACCCAGTAGCGTCCCCGCCCTCGCGCACGCGACCACCTTCGAACCCAAACCGGGTCAACCGGTACTGCTCCAAGATGTCCACGCTCAAGTCGGCATGCACTGCGTCGATTGTCACTTTACCCAAGACGTGCACGGGCGAGCCGATAAGGTCTACGGCGAGTATCAAGCTGCGATCGAAATCCGCTGCCAGGACTGTCACGGCACCGTCGACGAGTACGCGACGCTCAAACCGTCCGGGCCCGCGGCCGCGGGGTTGACCGACCTTCTCGACCTCGAGGTGCCCTGGGACGACGAGAAGCGTCGCTTTGAGATTCGCGGCAATCAGCGCATTCAGTATTCGATGCTGCACGAAGGAAAGTCTTGGACGATCTCACAGGTCAAGGATTCGGTAAATCCGGGGGCTGAGTACAACGAGCGGTCGGCCTACGCCAAGACGGTGAGCCGCGACGGCACCTTTACCAAGGGTAGCTACGACCCCGAGAACCTCGCCCACCGCGACTCTCGACTCGAGTGTTACAGTTGCCACACCTCCTACGTCACCGCCTGCTTCGGCTGCCACTTACCGCAGCAAGCGAACTGGCGAACCAAGCAGCGCCACTTCGAACCGAACAAGCTTCGCAACTACTCGACCTACAACCCACAGGTGGTGCGCGACTCGGAATTCATGCTCGGGGTGGCGGGCGACACCAAGAACAACACGATCGCCCCGGTGCGGCAGTC
>CAYZYD010000183.1:0-7586 GCA_964482505.1 uncultured Planctomycetia bacterium
GGAGGCGGCGATAGCGCGCGCGAAGCGGCGATCGCGCTCGCAACCTGTGGGAGCACGGTCACGCTGAGCTACCGCAAGGACTCCTTCAGTCGGCCCAAACCCGAGAACATCGAACGCGCTGAGAAGCTCGCGGCCGACCCTCAAGCGGACGTTGCGGTCGAGACCGCAAGCTCAGAGCGAGTCACCACCGCTACTGGATCGCACATGGTCAAGCCGCAGAGTCGGGGCACCCTCCGGCTCGCGCTCGGCACGCAAGTCAAAGCGGTCACCGAGAACGAAGTGACGCTCAAGTCAAAGGGTGGAGAGGAGACGCTGCCCAACGACGCCGTCTTTGCGATGATCGGTCGCGAGGCGCCGCTCGACTTTTTTCGTCGCTCGGGGGTTCGGGTTCGCGGGGAGTGGAGCCCCTGGAACTACGCCTCTCTCGCGCTCTTCTTGCCGTTTATCGTCTGGCTCTACCACTGGCAGAAACAGAAGATCAACGGATCATGGCTCGACTTCGATCCGGCAACGATCTGGTCCCAGGTGTCGGCGGAGCCGGGAACCCTCCTGCATACCGTCGCGCTCTCGGCGAGTAGCCGGAGTTTTTATTACTCGCTCGCTTACTGTCTCTGCGTGACGATCTTTGGTATCCAGCGGATCAAAAGGCGCAAGACTCCGTACGTCAAGGTTCAGACCTTCACCTTGATGGCGATTCAGTGGCTCCCGCTCTTCTTTCTGCCCGAGCTGATCCTGCCGCTTCTCGGACACAACGGCGCCTTCGAATCGGGTGCGCTCGCCAGCTTTGCTAATGAGTTTTTTCCTGAGACAGAATGGAACATTCACGGCCGCGAGTATTGGCGCGCCTACGGTCTCATCCTTGCCTGGCCGCTTTTTATCTATAACTTCTTTACCGCCCAGCCGATGGTGGGCTGGCTTATCATCGGGAGCCTGCAGACCTTCGTGATAATCCCGCTCCTGATTCGGCGCTGGGGGAAAGGGGCCTACTGCGGCTGGATCTGTTCGTGCGGTTGTCTCGCCGAAACGATGGGCGACGCGCATCGGCATAAGATGCCCCACGGTCCGATCTGGAATCGCGTCAACATGGTCGGGCAGTTTTTCTTGGCCGTGGCGCTCGTGATCTTTGCGCTCCGCATCATCAGTTGGATCAGTCCGGGTGGGATGGCGGAATCGGCTTACGCGGCGATGTTCGGGGGGATCCCGGTCCTCAACTACAAGTACTTCGTCGACCTCATCTTTGCCGGGATTATTGGAGTCGCCTTCTACTTTCACTTCTCAGGGCGGGTCTGGTGCCGCTTCGCCTGCCCGCTCGCCGCCTTGATGCATATCTACGCTCGCTTCACGAAATTCCGAATCTTAGCCGACAAGAAAAAGTGCATCTCCTGCAACCTCTGTACGAGCGTCTGCCACCAAGGTATCGATATCATGAACTTCGCCAACAAAGGGCTTCCGATGGAAGATCCCGAGTGCGTGCGCTGTTCGGCTTGCGTACAGAGCTGTCCCACCGGAGTCTTGACATTTGGACGCATTGATCCGAAAAGTGGGAAGGTCGTCGGCTACGACAGCTTGGCGGCCTCTCCGGTTCACATGGCCGAGGAGAAGAATAGAAGCAGCCAACCCGCAAGTCGCCTGGTCGGGGCTGGTGATAATTGACAGCCCACCCGACGCGTCGCTGCAGCTGACTTAAAGCTCTTGCTGGCTATCAGCCGGCCGAAAAGTGCCTCCGGTTGAGGCGAGCTCGAGTTTCTTCTCAATGCGAACTGGCGCAACCTGAATTGCCTTTGTAATGAGAAGAGGATAGCTCGCCATGACCGAAATTCCTGACTATCAAGAGAGCCCAACCCGAGGAGGCGGCTGCGGGATGCCTCTCCTGATCGGCTGCCTCGCCAGTTTCCTGGTCCTCCTGGGAATTGCGATCTATATCTTTCTCAATATAGACGGGATCGCCTTTGAAATACTCAAGGGGAGCGTCGACCAAGTCTTCGAAGAGTATGGTGTCTCTGATGAAGAGAAGCAGGCGGTTAACGAAGAGCTCCGCCAACTCGAGACCGATCTAGATAACGGCAAGATCGGCTGGCAGATCCTCGCGGAAGTGGGAGCGAGACTGGCGCCGGCCGCCGAGTTTTTCATTATTTCAGAGGTTTACGAACAGAACCTAAAGCACAGAGCTCGGTTCACGCCCGAAGAGCTCGACTCCGCCAATACCACTCTGAAACGGCTCGGATACGCTCGTCTCGAGGGGAAGATCTTGTACGAGAAGTCCGAGACGATAACGGCTGAGCTCTCAAACCAAGATGCGACGGATGAGCAGATCCGAGACACTCTCGCTCGAGCGAAAGCGCTTTGCGACGAAGCGGGCGTACCCGACGAGGTACCCGACCCCGACTTCGCCGAACTCACTCGCCAAGCGATCGACGAGGTCTACGCGGACCAGGGGCTCGAGCGTTAACCCGCATCATTCATGAACCGCGTAGCGACCATTCGTAAGACGTTGTTCAGGCTTTCTGAACGGCTTTAGAGGCGGGTCCGCCGCGCCGAGGGACGCGTGAGCAAGTGCACCGGCTCGGGCTCGAAGCCGGGGATGACGCGATCGAGATTTGGATTGTCGAGGTGTTGCGTGACGACCTCGGCGATAACACTGCGGAAATCGGTCGTCTGTTCGAGATCCCGCTCGTCGTGGAGCTGATCCTTGGCGAGCCCGGGCCACTTCCCGAGCACCGGCGTCTCGACTCCAGTCTTGAGCGCTCCTCCGACCGCAAAGAGACAGTTACCCCAGCCGTGATCGGTGCCTTCGCTACCATTTTCAAACGCCGTTCGACCGAAGTCGGAGAGCGTGATCAGCAGGGTGTCGTCGAGTCGGTCCTCGAGATCGTCGGCAAACGCGCGCACAGACTCGGCGAGAGTGCGCGCGAGCTGCCCGAGTTGACCGCTCGGGCCACGCCCCTGACCGCGGTGGGTATCCCAGCCGTCGAGACTGACAACGGCGATCTCGGTCCCGACATCGGCCTTGATCACGCGCGCGACCTCGCGCAGTTTGCGTCCGAGGGCGCTCTTCGGATATTCGACCGCGCTTTGGTACTCGCCTTGAGTGACGCGCGCGAGTTCTTCGGCCGCGGTGACGGCTGACACGCCCGCCGCTTCGAGCTGCTCGGCGAGACTCAAATCCGAAGTCAGCTCCGAGCTGACCCCGTCGGAGTCTGATGAACGATAGGACTTTCGGAGCAGCGTATTCAGCGCCCGATCCGTCATGCGCAACTCGGGGAGTTTGATCTCGGCGAGATTGCGAAAGGCGAAGACCTCGGCGGGCCCTTTGAGAATACGAGGTAAGTTGTCGCCGACCGCGACCGCGCGGACCGGCCCGCGCCCCTCAGTCGAGCCGAGATGGCGATTAAGCCAGCCACTCGAGGCGAGCTGGTCGCCGATCAGTGCCGTCTCCCAGCGATCCTGCTCCTCGAAGTGGCTGCGCGAATTGCGGTCGTAACCCACCGCGTGAATCGCGCGGGCGAGCCCCGATTCGAAGAGCGGCGCAATCGGCGCGAGCCGAGCGTGAAGACCGAAGAAGCCGTCGAGATCGATGACTCCGTCGGAGTCCCCCGGCTTGGGTTGCGCAATCGTCGGACGGAGCGACGTATAATGGGGATCGCCATGGGGCACGACGAGGTTGAGGCCGTCGGTCCCCCCGCGCAGAAAAAGCACGACGAGTGTCTTGGTCCGCGAACCCTGACGAGCCGCGGGAGTTCCGAGCAGAAGCGGAGAGGATTGAGCCGAGAGCAGCGGCAGCGCCGCCCACGAGCCGAGGGCGGCAGCTCCCGTGTTGCGGATGAAGGATCGTCGAGAGAGGGACACGGCCGGGCCTCCTATTTCATTTGTGCTTCGGGCGATTGGGCGATGAAGACGGCGAGATCGAGAATCTGCTGATTGAGTTGCTCGCGACTTTTTACGAGCGCGGTCGCGGTTTGGTGGGACTCTTCGTCAAGCGGCAGACCGGTCAACCGAACCGCGAGAAATGTGATGATGCGCTCCCGCCACTCTTCAAACGAATCTTCGGCTCGCAAATGGAGCCAACCCGGAGGCAAGAGCCCGCGCAGCGACCACTCAAACCGCTTCGAAAGTTGCCAGCGTTGGAGAAGCGCATTGGTGTCGATAAACTCGGCGTCGGCTTCGGGGTAACCGTCGGGCGTGGCGCGGTCGTAGGGTCCCATGCCCGACTTGCGCAAGAATTGACCGAGCTCGTGGTGATGATGTCGGTGGGAGACGCGGGCAAGCCGCACCGCGTACTCGATCGGCTTGGTCAACCGCTCGCGATTTGGAATGGGTTCGCGGACGAGCGCGAGCATCAGCTCGCGGAGGTCGCCGCCCGAGCTGAGGTAGAGCTTCGCGAGGCCGTCGAGTTTTGAGCTGTTCTCTAGGCCCGGCTCAACAACCCCGTAGTGGCTTGCGAGCTTTTGAGTCAGGAATCGTGCCGTACTCGGATGCGCCGCCAAGAGCTCGATCAAGAGAGCGATTCGATCGTAACCGAGCTCGGGTGAAGTTGGTTCGATTTCGATCCCGAGAAAGCGACCCCCCGAGAGATCCGAAAGCCGCGGATCGTAGCGAAATTTATGAGCGATCGGAAAGCCGCGACCTTCGGAACTCGACTCACGCGCGTAACTCCAACCGGTCAAGAAACGGGCGAGCTGGGTGACGTCGGCTTGGCGGTAACCGCCGTCAACTCCTAAGGTGTGAAGCTCCATGATTTCGCGCGCGTAGTTCTCATTGATCGCGCCGGCAAAGCTGCGGGTTTGATCGAGATAGAAGAGCATGGCCGGGCTTGTCGCCGAAAGGTAGAGGAGATCCTTAAAGGGAGCTGCCCCCGCCTCGGCGAAGCGGCGGTACTCGTCCCATTTAAACCGAGCTCCGCCGGTCTTTCGGATCCAGGTTGAGAAATGATTCTCCAAGAAATAGACGAGGCGCGAGAGCGCGGGATTCTGCGTCGTCAACATTTGCCTGAGGCGACGGTGCTCGACGTGATAATTGTTCTCCGAATCGGGCAGATATCCGAGCGCGCGCTCTTCGTTGTTGCGCTCGCAGGCATGGAGGCGGTTCTGCTCGAGAGCACGCCGCAGCCAATCTTCGGGTCCGTGCACGAGGACGCCCGCGAGCTGGCTCGGGTCGGGGCCACCCGCGAATCGGTTGAGAACGCTGATCGCGCGTTCGTAGACTTCACCCGCTCGCACCGTGGGATCGTAACGGACGATGACCTCTGAACTGCGAGAGCGCTGACCCGCATCGTCGGACACCCATACTTGGAGCCGGTACTCGCCAGCCGGGCGGTTCCCCAAGAGGACGGGCAAAAGGACGCGATCGCCGTTTTCGCGGATCCGGAAATTCATCCCCTGACGTTCACCATCGATCACCAGATCGATCCGATCGGGCGCAGTATTGTCCCTCACCTGCACGACCACGGCGTCGGCTCGGCCAAAGCTCGCGCCCGGCTTCGGGTAGAGAACTTGGATCGCAGGGCCGGATTGATCGGGCGCCCCGACCTCACTCAAAATCACACTGTAGAGACGTAGATTGCGGTCGCCGCGGTTCGGCACATAACGGTCATTCTCAAACGCGACCTCGAGTCGCTTGGGGCCGACCGAGAAGTCGAGGAGGCCGACTCGGGTAATGCGTTTGCCGCGACGAATCGCGACCGGATCGAGCTCCGATCTGAGCTGGCCCCCTGCGAAGAGCCGAACCTTGGCTTCGGGCGGCCCCTCGAATTCGTCGCCGGCCCCTTCGACATAGACTTCGTATTCGCCCTCGAGATCTTCGGGAAGCTTGAGTCGCGCGGAATGCGGACTGAAGAAGGCCGCCCGGTGATCCTGACGATTATTCTCGATAAGTTTCTGAGTCGCTTCATCCCAGGCCTCTTCGAGGATCGCAAACCGGTGGAAGTCTCGGGAGGGGAGCGGAGTGACGGGGCGCTTGTACTTTAGAGTTTGAGTCGCGGTGACGGCGCTCCGTCGATCGTTGAGACGACAGCGCAGTTCGAGCGAGTTGTCACCTTCTGAGAGTTCCGCCCCGCTGAGCCACCAGATCGGTTGCGTCGATTTCTGTGAGCTGAGCTCGCGTCCGTTGAGGACGAGCGTGACTTCGGGAATCGAATCGGGGTTGAAGCGCCAACGACACTCGCCGCGAACGACGACGTCGCCCGAGACTTCGGTGCCGTCGGTGGGAGTTGCGATGGAGAGATGGAGCCCCATATTGAACGGATAATCCGCAGCGTTTTCACCCACTTTGGGATCGACCCTTCGGATCTCGTACCGGTCGAGGGCGAGGTTGCGGTCGACTCGATTGGGAACATAGAAATCGTTGAGAAAGAAAAAGGTCAAAATGTGCTCACCGCGATCGAGCCAGAGCGCGCGACCCACGGCGATCCGGTGCCACCGACTCTCGAGCAGACAACTTGAGGTACGCGGCTGCGGTTCGTCATCGACGTAGATACCAACCGCGGGATAGGCACCTCCTGCATGCGACCCCCCGACCACGAGAGCCGACTGATAGAAGCCTCCTTCGGTCACCGACACGGGCACGCAGACCGGCCGACCCGCGCCCGCGTTCGAGACAAAAGCACCACCCGAAGCGTTGGGATCTTGTCGAACGATCGGACCGCGCTTACCAAATCGGCGCGGCCGTTCGACCGAGATGGGATCCTCGCATTCCCCTGCAAGGTCCGCTGCCGCCTCAGGTATCCGGTGCACGATGATCGTTTCAGTCGAGAGCTGTCGACCGCCCTCGTAAAAGACCGTCGCAAACACGGGATAACTCCGTGGCTCCAACCGCAAGCAGTCAACCGATCCCGTGTAATGTCGGAAAGGACCGAACTCTGACTCGGGGTTTGAATCGAGAAACTGGATACGCGAACCGACCGAGAGCTCAACCCGCTCGACGCGCCCCGAAGTCGGCTCGTCAAATACGTCGACGCCGACCCCAAACTCGCCCCAGACGCAGGCGCGGTTCGTAACACCGCGCAGTCGAGGTCTGAGTGGAACGGGGGTTTCGGTCCGACTCGCTCTGACCTCGATCGCGATCGCTTCGGACCCCAAGCGCAAGGTGGTGTTCTCAAGGGTGAGCGCTCGCAGTCTCACGAAAGAAAACTGACCCAGCTTCTCACCAGGATGAAGACCCAGGATCTCGACGACCGAGGGATCGTCGATACTCGCGACAAACGGTCCAGCGCCGATTCGCTCAAATGCGATCATCTGACTCTGACCGAGCCAAAGCACTTGCGTCGATGTCAACGGGCGGTGAGTGCTCGAGTCGGGTTCGTCGCCGAGTAACATCGATCCCAAAAGAAAGACGAGGAGCGCACCTCGGCATCCCGAAATCACACGGTCGGAGATAAACGCAACAACTGTCGACAACCATCCGAAAGCAAACACACGCACTCCCTCAAAGCAGGCCCAGAAACTCAGCCGCTCGATCTTTCTTCGACCGATGGCCAAGTCGCAAATACCACAACTACCAGCCTACCCGAAAAGCACTCTCGAGTTGACCTTAGGTAGCCTAGCAGCCCGCCCGAAAACTGGTTTCGATGCGGGAGGTCGAGAATTCGAGCC
>CAYZYD010000184.1:0-7542 GCA_964482505.1 uncultured Planctomycetia bacterium
TCGATGAGATTGTGGGCGTCGTCCGGATCCTCGGGAACGACCTCGCTTACATCTCCATTTTCATCGAGGACGACCTTGGGCGTTTCGATCGTAAAGTCGAGAGCTCCCCGCGCGCGTCGCCGCTCTTTGAGCTTGAGTCGAAGATCGTTCATCTCTCCCAAAACTCGGGCGATTTCGCGATCCTCCTGCTTGACCTCGCCGCCCTCGAGGATGGCTTGAACCTCCTCGTAGGTGAAGCGCCGCCGACTCCTGATTACTGCTCGTTCGACGCGGCGACCGAGGACCTTGCCGCTCTCATCGAGATCGATCCAGACCGCCTTGGTTAGTCGATCTTCATTTGGGCGGAGTGAGCAGAGATGGTTCGAGAGTTTCTCGGGCAGCATCGGAATGACGAGGCCGGGAAAGTAAGCAGAATTGCCTCGACGCAGAGCCTCGCGGTCGAGCGGGCTCCCCGCCTTGACGTAGTGCGCGACGTCCGCGATGAAGACGCCGAGTCGCACCCTTCCTTGCTTGCCAGTCTCAAGGCAGATCGCGTCGTCAAAGTCCCGAGCTGTATCGGGATCGATAGTGAAGATGAGACGGTCGCGATAGTCTTTGTAGTCCCCCGGGATCTCGGGCGTATCGGGAAGCTCTTCAACTTCGTTGCGAACACGCTCGGGGAACTCGCGCTCGTATCCGTATTCGGCTTGAATCAGCGCCAGGTCATCCGAGAAGGTCGGCTCATCGGCGGTAACGGCGAGGATCTCACCGATGGGGAGACCACCTTCGGGTGGTGCATCTTTGAGCCGGACCAAAACTCGATCCTCTGACTGAGCCCCGCCGAGATCTCCCGCGTGGATCGTCACCTCGCGCAATGTGTCGTGGACCAGGGGTACCACCACTCCGCCCTCTGCCCCGCCATAAAAACGCCCCACTAAAACTCCGCGATGCCGCTCGAGCACCTGGACGACTCGCCCCTCGGGGGAGTCGTCGGACCCCGCCTCGCGGCGCCTCCCCTTGCGGTGCCGAACCAACACGAGATCACCCTGGTGGGCGTCTTTGAGCTTCTGCGAACGGACAAAGAGATCTTCGCCGGCATCCGGGTGGACCGGCCTGACAAACCC
This sequence comes from uncultured Planctomycetia bacterium, assembly GCA_964482505.1. Classification (GTDB taxonomy): domain Bacteria; phylum Planctomycetota; class UBA8108; order UBA1146; family JAJFFE01; genus CAYZYD01. Next base: position 1,104 of record CAYZYD010000184.1, read on the forward strand.
GTGCCCCTTCCGGGTCAAACTTAGCCGGCCGACGATCAGCCCCTCGCGCTGCGGGCTCCCCCACCCTCGACCTTGTGAGTGAAAGGCAATCCCCTCCCGCTGGAGCTCTTTGAGGACCGGTTCAAGTTTGGGCAAGCTGTCGCCCGACAGGTCGAGCTCACTCGCAAGCTCGCTCAGGGGCAGGCAGCGATAGCGGTCGCTCTTAAAATACTCTTCGAGAAGTGTCTTCAGCACTAGAGCCTTTGGTTGGAGTGAGATTTCAGTCCGTTCGCACTCCACAAAAATGCCGGGAGGAAGTCAACTCTTCCTCCCGGCATCACGACTCAAGCCGTAGCCGCGCTCATTAACTCGCCCGTAAAGTGCTTCGACTTGAGGCCGGAGATGGGGCGCATGAGCCACCGTCACCGTTTGGCCGCCACCGGAATGACTTTCGGGCGGGCCTGTTAGCCCAGCTTCTCGATGATACTCACGAGCGGCATGAAGAGCGCGACGACAATGAAACCGACCGCGAGACCCATGCCGACGATGAGAACCGGTTCGAGCAGGCTCGACAGCGAATCGACCAGCACGTCCACGTCAGTGTCGTAGTTGTCGGCGATCTTGTTGAGCATCTTGTCGAGCTCTCCGGTCTCCTCACCGATGTCGATCATATTGACGAGCAGCGGGTCGAAGACTCCCGACGCTTGCAGCGGCTCAGCGATCGTCTCTCCCTCGCGAATCGAGCCGTGGACATCGGAGATCGCATTTGAGATCACTCGGTTGGGTATCGCCTCCCGTACGATCGAAAGTGCTTCGAGAATCGGTACCCCCGAAGCAATCAAAGTTCCGAGAGTCCGGCAGAAGCGTGAGATCGTCGACTTCTTGATGATCTGGCCAAAGACGGGAGCCCGGAGTTTGAACTTGTCGAGAGCCATGCCTCCCGCTTCAGTACGACCGATCCACTTGAAGAAGAAAAAGAGCACCACAATCACCACCGGAGTCAGCCACCAGTAGCCCTTGATCAAGTTCGCGATATTGAGCAGTAGCTGCGTGATTGGAGGTAAGCCCTTGCCGATGTCTTGGAACATCTTCTCGAACTGCGGGATCACGAAAGTCATGATTCCCGCAAGAATCAGGGCCGCGACGGTGATAACCGCGATCGGGTAGACCATGGCGCCGCGGACTTTCTTCTTCAGGCGTAGCGACTTCTCCATAAAGTCCGAGAGACGGTTGAGGATCACGTCGAGAACCCCGCCCGCTTCCCCGGCCCGAACCATGGCGACGAAGAGGGTATCAAAGGTCCTGGGATACTTACTCAGGGCCTCGGAGAAAGTCTCTCCACCCTCGACCTGCTCGGTCACCGATGTCACCTGGTCTTTGAACTTTCCAGGGTTCATCTGAGACGCGAGGATCTTGAGAGACCTCACGATCGGCAAACCGGCGTCCTGTAGCGTCGAGAGTTGTTGCGTAAACTGCGTGATCTGCGCTTGGCTAACTCGGTCGAAGAGCCGAAATCCACCGCTCTTCTTCTCTTCGGCTCCGGCCGCGCGATCGGGTTTGGCCGCCGCCGACCCCTTCTTTTCCTGGAGCTTAGTCGGCCTCAGACCCATCGTTCGAATCTTCTGAAGGGCCTCAGTTTTGTTACCAGCCTCGACTTCGCGTCGATGCTTCTTTCCGGTTGTGTCCACTGCTTCAAAAGCAAAGACAGGCATATCAGCTCCTTCAGACCCTCAGCTGGTCCTTCGAGTTTGCCAGCTTCGGGAGGCTCGGCTCAGAGTTAGCTGACCACTGTTTCCTTGACGACTTCTTCAATCGTCGTAATTCCGTCGTAAATGTGCAAGAGGCCACTGTCTCGGAGCGAACGCATCCCCTCCTCGCGAGCGACACTGCCTAGGTCTTGAGTGGAGGCCCCACTCATGATCATGTCCCGCTGTCGGTCGGAGAGGATCATCATCTCAAACAGCGCGACCCGACCCTTGTACCCACTCCCGTTGCAATTTTTGCAACCTTTTCCGTAGTAGAAGGTTCGGCCCTCTACCATCGAAGGGGTGAGCTCGAGCTCCATCAGCTCTTCGTCGTTCGGGTTGTATTCCGTCTTGCACTCGGTACAGATCCGACGAGCGAGTCGCTGGGCGATGATCGCTTCGAGAGTCGCAGTGATGAGAAAGGGCTCGAGTCCGAGGTCGACCAAACGGGTGACCGCGGACGGGGCGTCGTTGGTGTGTAGAGTCGAGAAGACGATGTGACCGGTGAGGCTCGCCTCTACCGCGATTTGCGCCGTCTCGATATCTCGAATCTCACCGACCAGGATCTTGTCGGGGTCCTGCCGCAGGATACTCCGGAGACAGGCCGCGAACGTCACACCGATTTCGTCGTCGATCGGCACCTGGACGATACCGTTGATGTTGTACTCGACTGGATCTTCGGTGGTGATGATCTTGACGTCGGGGGAATTGGCTTCGTTCAAACAGGAGTAAAGCGTGGTTGTCTTACCGCTACCGGTCGGACCGGTGACGAGAATGATCCCGTTGGGCTTGAGGATCAGCTGTCGCATCTTCTCGAGTTCATTAGGCCGGAGGCCAACCTTCTCGAGATCGAGCGAGACGTTCGAGCGGTCGAGAACCCGCATCACCACCGACTCGCCAAACATCGTGGGCAACGTCGAAACCCGGAGGTCGACGGGGTTCCCCCCGACGTTGAGCTCGATCCGACCGTCTTGGGGTAATCGCGTCTCGGCAATATCGAGATTTGACATGACCTTGACCCGAGAAACGACCGCGCGCGCGAGTTGGATCGGTGGCGGCATCATTTCGTAGAGCACGCCGTCGACGCGGTAGCGGATTTTGAACTCGTGTTCAAACGGCTCGAAGTGGATATCCGAAGCGCGGTCCTTGATCGCCTGGAGCAGCACCACGTTGAGAAGCTTGATTACGGGCGCGGCGTTGACATCTTTTTCGAGCTGTTCGAGGTCGCCGATCTCTTCACGCTTATCGATGACTTCAAACTCGTCGCCGCTGATGTCGCCGAGGACCGACTCCATCGTATCGGACTGACCCGAGTAATACTTCTCGAGCGCGCTGTCCACCGCCTCACGGTCGCTGACCGCCCCCCTCACCTCGGTGTTGAGCATAAACTTCAGATCGTCGAGGACCTGTACGTTGAGGGGATCAGCCAGGGCGAGCACCAGAGCGCCGTCGGGTTCGAGCCGGACCGGGATGACTCCGTAGCTCTCGGCAATATTAAAATCGACCATCTCGATGATGTCGGGCGCAATCGTAGCCGCCTCGAGATCGACGATCTCCATACCGGACTGGAGTCCAATTGCGTGCAGGAGATCTTTCTCGGTGATCAGTTCGTTTTGGAGCAGGATCTTCCCGAGCGCGCCACCCTTTTGCTTTTGCGCCTGAAGGGCCTCTTGGATATCGAACTCGGTGATTAACCCCATCTCTTTCAAGATTTGGCCCAGCGGTTTGCCCTGCATCTCTTTGGTGTTTTGCACCTCCATTACGCCGGGTCCTTACACATTTGCGGCGTGGGTGACACGCAGGATTTCTTCGATGGTCGTCAGTCCACTCAGCAGCTTTCTCACCGAGTCTTGCTGGAGCGTCAGCATACCTTCACCGATCGCTTTAGCCCGGAGCTCCATGGTGGGTCGTCTTTCAAAGGTCAGATCGCGGAGGTCGGAGGACATTTCGAGAAGCTCGTAGATCCCCTTCCGGCCCCGATAGCCGTCCGAACAGGCGTCGCAGCCGACCGCTCGGTAAATCTGTTGTCCGCTTGTCATCAGATCGTTACGGGTAACCCCGATTTGTCGCAACTCGACGTCGGTCGGGTCGTAGGGCTCTTTGCACTTGGGGCAGAGCTGCCGGATGAGCCGCTGAGCCATGATCGCCATCACGGCGGAGGCGACGAGGAAGGGTTTCACCCCCATATCGATCAGCCGCGTGAGCGCCGAGGGGGCGTCATTTGTGTGAAGCGTCGAGAAGACCAAGTGACCCGTGAGCGCGGCTTGGATCGCGATATCCGCAGTTTCACGGTCGCGAATCTCACCGACCAGAATGATGTTGGGCGCCTGCCGCATCATCGCGCGCAGGATCCGGGTGAAGTCGAGTCCGATCTCGTGCCGGACTTCGGCTTGGTTAATACCCGCGAGGTTGTACTCGACGGGGTTCTCCGCGGTGATGATTTTGACGTTGGGTTTATTGAGCTGCTTGAGAGCGGCGTAGAGAGTTGTCGTTTTTCCACTACCGGTGGGGCCGGTGACGAGGAAGATCCCGTTGGGTCGCTTGATAATCCGATTGAAACGCTCGAGGTCCGACTCGTGGAAGCCGAGAACGGGCAGATCGACGAGTCCGGCCTCTTTGTCGAGGATCCGCATGACGACGCTCTCGCCGTGTACGGAAGGTAGAGCTGAAACCCGAAGGTCGATTTCTCGCCCTTGGATTTTGATCTTGATCCGACCGTCCTGCGGGCGACGCTTCTCGGCCATATCCATGTTGGACATGATCTTGATGCGCGAGATCACCGGTCCCTGGAGACGTTTCGGCGGCGATTCCTTGATCTCGCAGACCCCATCGATCCGGTAGCGAACTCGGAGATCCTTCTCCATCGGTTCGATATGGATATCGGAGGCGCGCTCTTTCAGCGCGTTCGCGATCAACATATGGACGAGCTTGATTACCGGCGCGTCATTAGCTTCGGCGTCTTCCCCCGCGTATTCACCGCGACCAAACTCAACTTTCTCCGTTTCGTCGGTCTCACCGATCACGTCGTCGTAATTGCCGGTCAAGCGGTAGTACTCGTCGAGCGCGGAGTCGACCGCCTCGGGAGTCGCAAGCGCGGAATCGACCTCGGTGTTAAGGATAAAACGGAGGTTGTCGAGGGTGAAGAAATCGAGTGGATCGCTCATCGCGATGATCAGGGATTTGCCCTTCTGCGCGACAGGCACGATACGGTGTTCGAGCGCGACGTCCTTGGGAACGCGTTGGATCAACTCCTCGGGGATCGTGTGCTTAGAGAGGTTCGCAAAGGGCATCTGAAAGTGCAGCGCGAGACTGCGACTCACTTGCTCCTGCGTGCAGAAGCCGAGCTTGACAAGCGCTTCACCGATTTTGCAGTTGTTGGCGTTTTGAAACTCGATCGCTTTTTTGAGCTGATCTTCCGATACCCAGCCCTTTTCGAGCAGGATCTGGCCGATTCTCTTCTTCAACGTCAATCCTCGCAGTAGCCGGAAACTAGACAGCGCTGGAAACCATACGGGCGGCTGGGTAGCAGACTCTGCTCACGACGCCAACTTCCAGCGTCGGAAAAATTGAGGCTGTCACTCTAGGGGGCGCGGGATCGACGACCGGGGCAAGCCCGGCAAACATAAGGAAGCTGGTGGACCAAGAGAGCGAGGAGGCTTAGGGGGCTTCGGCTTCTCAGGCTTCTGAAGATTGGGGCTTCTACGAAATTGAATACCGCACAGAAACCGGTGAACCGAAAATGTCTAACAGGGAAGGGGACCTCCGCGCTGCTCTCAACCTCTCAAGCTCAGTCGGCCAAGACTACGGGAAACTCATCCACCTCGAGTATTGCTTCGAGACTCGAAGGGACGAACGAAAACCGCGATCTCAACGGACGAAATGGGAGTTAAGTATGAGGATTTCGGATCTTCTACGATTGGTCGTCTAGAAGACGCAAGACTCGTCGGAAACAATGTTCGACCCCCCAAACCGCAGAACTCCCAGACACTCTTGAAATTCCAGCAGCTCGAGAATCTCGTCACGAATCGAATTCCCAACGGCGACAACTTGGTCGGGGTAGATCGATCCTTGCGAAAGCTCTTACTCGACTCCGAAGTATTCTTTACTCGCCTATCCAACGCTGCCCGCTTCCCAGAGCGAGGCAACCCTGCCAAATTCCGCTTCTGTAGAAGTGTCAGAACGCAAGAAACCAACCCAGAGAGCATTCCGTAAGGCTTCTTTACCGTCACAACACACCTACGAGAATTCACAATCGTACGATATACCCTTAACCTGTCAAGATGGATGGACAAAGCGCTCAGGCCTAAGGCACTAGCAAGCTTATACTTCCGGACTTAACCCCGCGTTTTGCCAGCGCCCCCTGGAAAATCTCGCACCCCACTCGGACTCAACCCCACAGAAAACAGCGATGCCCGACCCCACCAACAAAGTCCAGCTCAACGTCTCCGGAGAGTGGTACGTCGACTACGACTGTATCGATTGCGACCTCTGCCGTACGACGGCCCCGAACAACTTTAAGTTGAATGAAGACGACGGCTACTCCTACGTCTTCAAGCAGCCCGAAAGCGAAGAGGAGCGCGAATCGTGTCGGCTAGCGGCCGAGGAGTGCCCGGTCGAGGCGATCGGCGACGACGGAGACAAAGTCAAAAAGGACCCCTCCGACTAGTGTCCTGTTCGGAAAGTTCGAGTGAGAACTCGGCGAGCCATTCGGCCTT
>CAYZYD010000185.1:0-7540 GCA_964482505.1 uncultured Planctomycetia bacterium
TTTGTCACGGCTCCCGACCCCGGTACCCCGGTACAGGTGTGGGTGCTCGGAGACTCGGGGACTGCCGATGCAGACGCAGCCGCGGTTCGCGACGCGCTCGACTTCTACTCGGGAGGACTGACGCCCGACCTCTGGCTATTACTCGGCGATAATGCTTACGAGTACGGGCTCGATAGCGAGTACCAAGCGGCTCTCTTCGACATGTACCCCAATTTTCTCAGGAGTTCGCCGGTTTGGCCGGCGCGCGGGAATCACGAAATCGATCAGCCGACTTATTACGATACCTTTACGCTGCCGAGTGCGGGCGAGGCGGGTGGAGTGCCCTCGGGTACCGAGGCTTGGTACTCTTTCGATTGGGGTGACGTCCATTTCATCTGTCTGAGTTCGTGGGAGCTCGAGGACTTTTCGATCGATGGACCGCAAGCGACTTGGCTCGCGGCCGATCTCGCCGAGCCCGACGGCGAGTGGATCGTCGCTTACTGGCACCACCCGCCTTATTCCAAAGGTTCGCACGACTCCGACCTCGAGTATCCTCTGAATGTGATACGCCTCAACTTTGTGCCGCTGCTCGAGCAGTTCGGGGTCGATCTCGTGCTCTCAGGGCATAGTCACGGCTACGAACGATCCCGGCTGATCGACGGCCATTACGGTCTTTCGTTTTCTTTCGGCCCCGAGCACGTCGTCGACGACGGCGACGGCAACCCGGCCGGTGATGGTGCTTACCTGAAAGCGAAGGGCGCTCATAACGGAACCGTCTACTGCGTGGCGGGCTCTTCGGGCAAGACCACCGAAGGTCCTTTTGACCATCCCGCGATGCTGACTTCACAAGCGACGCTCGGGGCTCTCGTCCTCGAAGTCGACGCGACCCAACTCGACGCGAAGTTCCTAACCAGTGAGGGTGACATCCTCGACCATTTCAGAATTCGTCGACCGAGTGCGGGAAAGATGGTGAGAGGTGATCTGAATTCGGACGGTGTTTATAACATCGCAGATCCGATCGCTCTCTTGACCTATCTGTTCGGTGGGTTACCCGAGCTCGACTGCCTCGAGGCCGCGGATGTCAACGAGAGTGGTCAGCCGGATCTCGCCGACGCGATTCAGATTCTCGACGCGATCTTTCAGGGGACGGCGCCAGCCTGGCTCAGCCAGGGCTGTGTGGACGCGCCCGAGTCCTGTCTCCACCCACAGTGCGAATAACGCTCTGATTCGCAGCCAGCGGCTCACCTCGAGCAATGGGTCGCCTGCCCCCAAAATACCCTCGCTATTCAGGGATTCTCGTGATCCTATGGGCAGGGTTAACCGCTGACGTGACTTACTGGGGCACGGTTCTACTGCTGCACGGTTCTGTTGGGGCCCGGTTCGAGGACTCTTCAAGGTGAGTGATTCATCTCTGATAATTCCGGTGCCCTGTCAGCTCGTCCGAGCTTTTAACCGAAGGCTGCCGAGCGCCCGCCTCCGATATTCACTCGCAAAACGGTGTCAAGCTCGTCTGCGTTCGTCTCCGGGTGTCTCGCACGTCGTGGAGGGGTTTCCGCACGGGCTTCGGTACGCTCTCGACTTTACGAGCAAGTTCGAACGGATGATCTATCTGCACGCTCGCGACGTCCGAGTCGTTGAATGTCTTGAGAAGATCCTCCGGCCTGGCGATCTCTATATCGATGTCGGGGCGAATATCGGACATCTCGCGACGATCGCGGCGAAGTGCGTCGGGCCGCAGGGGGCGGTACTCGCCTTCGAGCCGCATCCCGAGACCTTCAATAGGTTGCGCTGCAATGCCGAGCTCAACCAGCTCGACTGGCTTCGGCTCTATCCGAGCGGCTGCGCGGCAGAGCGCGGCGTGGCCACCTTGCGCATCTACGCTGACGATTCCCCCGATACTGCGACCTTAGCCGCGGATTTGGCTCGGCCGGTTCGCGAGGAGGTCGCGGTTGACCTCATTCCCCTCGACGAAGTTTGGCGAGAGCTCGGTCGTCCTGCGCCTCGACTCCTCAAGGTCGACGCTGAAGGGTTCGAGACCGAAGTCTTTCGGGGAGCCCGCGAGCTCGTCGAGAGTCAGCCCGAGATGGTCATACTGGCCGAAATCAATGGCGCTTCAGCCCAGGCGCTCGGCCACAATCCGACCGGTTGGGTCGAGGAGTTATTCGTGCTTCGATCCTATGCGATGACACTGGTTCGAAGTCGACGGGTCAGTCGTGTGACACTCGAGGAACTCATACGAGAGGTCGAAGCTCACCCCAAGCGCGCCCACAATGTTCTTCTCACCCCTGACGTGGAGCGTGGTTGAGTCGACTTTGTAACCGAACCAGTTGTCCGTCTCGGCTGAGTAGATAGAACTCGGCTTCTCGCGGACCTCGACGGATAGCGATCGGGGCCCGCTCCATTTTTCGGGGTTGATAATAGTAGGGAGTGAGGTTGCGGTCTTTGAGATCATAGATCAGAAGAGTTGCGGAAGAATGTTCGAAGTCGGATTGTGTTCGAAAAACGATGAGCTTTTCGGCAGGATTATAAGTCGAAAGCTCGTGACCCGTTATCCGTCGACCTCCGACCCGACAACCGGTTTTGAGATCGAAGGCCTCGACGGTATCACCGACTCCTCGTACAAGCCGGCGCCCGACCAGGAAACCGATTTGCCACTTCCCAAACATTGGACGCAGGCTGGCGCCGCACGCACCCTCCTTGAGCTTGATCAGCTGGAGCGAATCGCTGGTCGTGACCAAGCCTATCTGACCGTCGCCACTCCAATCGACCGAAAGGGGATGGATCCCGAGCTCAATAGAATGTTGTACTGATTCGCGGTCGGGATCGACGAGGGAGAGAGTCCCCGCTTGGTGGACAACCCTCAAATCTCGCCGGCTTGCCATTATCTGAGAGACGGCGGAGTCACCGGGGAGATCAATCGTCGAATTTGTAGGGAACGAGTAGAGATCACCCGACTCGAACCCGAGGTAGAGTCGTTCGGCGTCGAATCCTCCGAGTGCGGTCACTTTCGATTCTTCAGAGACGAAACGACTCTCTGTCTTACCGAGGTTCGGATCGATGATTCGGATCGAACGGTCTGTGCAAACGGCTGCAAATTCCCCGCTCGGTAGTGAAGTACAGAGGGTCAGAGTAGTGTTTGGAGCGAGCCCAGAGACCGGAATGATTTCGGCGGTCAGCACATGACCTTTCGACCTGAGCTGCCTATGAATCGGAGCGGAGGCCGCGTCTGGCTTCGAAACTCGCGACTCGGTGGAGATGCGCTGAACTCGTGGTGACTCAAATGAGTGTGGCGCTGGTAATACTTGACCATTAGGCGTTGGTAAAGACGCTGAAGTTTCCGCGACCTTTGACTGAGATTTGTCCGCCTCGATTCGCGCGATAGCGCAGCTTTCAGCGAGATGGCCCAAGGCGACCTGAAAGCACTTTCGGGCCTCGACCGTTCGGTTCTGTTGGTGAAGGACTTCGCAGAGTGCTGTGTTTGCCCAGACCAAGGTGGGACTACTAGCAACGCCGGCCTTTTCGAGATGGCTTCCGTCAAAGGCGACGAGTTTCCCGAGGTACTTCTCAGATCGCGCCCAATCACCGTCCGCAATCGCCGCCCGCGCGAGCCTTAGGATCAGCGGTACCTGGTGGGGATCTTGCTCGCCGTGCAGGGCGAGACGATTTTCCAGCAGCACTTCGAGAGATCTCGTCGGTTCGAATTCCGACGGACCGCTGGAGAGAGTTGAAGCGGCGTCGACGACCTGTTCGAGTTGACCTCTAAATTCGAGGCTCTGGTTGAGCAGAGAGTTGCGGTCGGTTTCGACGACGACGAGTCGCTCCTGAGATTCGTGGAGCTCTTCTTCGGTTTGAATCTTCTCTGTCTGGAGTTCGTCGATCATGGCCAAACTGATGACGAGACCTGCAGCGAGTCCCGTGACGATGGAGCAGAAGAAGAGAACAGTGGCGGCGACAAGGGTGCGGTGTTTTTGAACAAACTTCGCAAGTCGGTAGGTCGGGCCCGGGGGACGGGCGCTAATCGGCTCGTCAGAGGCGTAGCGCTCGAGGTCGTCGATCAACGCCTGCGCGGAGCCGTAGCGACGATTTCGATCCTTCTCGAGACACTTCATCACGATACAGTCGAGATCACCCGAGAGCGCCTTCGCGAGCGCCTTGACTTCGATCGACCTCCGTCCCGCAAGCTCCACCGATCTTTCACCGAGCGAGCTCAGACGTGTCGAGGGCTTAACTGGATCGACCTCGCGCAAGAACTTCTGAACTTCGCTAAAGGGAAGACTTCGAAACGCCTCCCGATCAAAGGGGGATTCTCCCACGAGCAGTTCGTAGAGAATCATGCCAAGCGAATAGAGATCGGTGCGGAGATCGACATCGCCGTCGAAGGAGTTTGCTTGCTCGGGACTCATGTAATCGGGCGTCCCAAGAATCTGACCCATCGCCGTGTGAAGTGTTCGGTCGGTTAGTCGACCCAACGTCGTCTTCGCGACTCCGAAATCGATCACTTTGACGATCGGTTTACCGCCGACGGTAGATACGAGGACATTTGAAGGTTTGAGATCTCGGTGAATGATCCCCCGGAGGTGGGCGTGCTGGATCGCCTCGGCAACCTGACCGAAGAGGTCGAGGCGATCCTGTGGGCTGAGCTGGTGCGCGTCGGCATACTCAGTGACTGGCAGGCCAGGAACGTATTCCATGACGAAAAAGGGGCGCTGATCCTGGGTCGTGCCCATTTCGTAGACTTTGGCGATGCCGGGATGGTCGAGAAGGGTGAGTGCTTGGTGCTCGAGTTCAAAGCGCGCGAGCATTTCCGCCGTGGGCAGGTGGGATCGGACGACTTTTATCGCAAATTTCTGGGGTCGCGGTAAGGCAGTCGATAGATCTGCTTCATTCGGAGTGACGGGGTCTGATAACCGGCGCTCGGCGAGATAGACGGAGCCCATTCCGCCTTCCCCGATCTTCTCAAGGACGCGATAGCCTTCGAACAATCGACCCGGAAGAGGAACCCTATCCTCTGCCAAGGCAATCGCTTTGGTCTCATTGTCTTCGAAGTATTCGCTCACAGGACTCGCCACTCAGAGGTATGGAGACTTTTAAATCTCAGGGTCGGAACCGAGTTGTTCGGACGCCCAGTCGACGCAAAGCAAGGTATGGTCCAAATTCGACAATTCCGAGGTTTGCTGTTCGGAATGGAAGACGCCACGGATCAGGTGAATGGCCAGGCTTTTTGGATTTTTTGTCTGATCGCTTGTAACTCGGTTCCGGGGAGTGAGAACGAGCAAGTCAGAAGTGTGGGCTTGAACACACGCTAGCTCCGGCCCGCAGACCTATCCAGCGAGGTTTTGTCAAGCTGGGTCCCCGATCTGCTGGGCCGACTTTGACGTTCTCCACGAGCGCCAGGTATGTTTGAACGTCGGGGGCTTGCAAGGCCAACGGCAACTTGGTGAACGATTTGAAGTGGCGCGGAGGGGACTGCGTTAGCTTTTGCTGTAGCGAAGCTGTCGCTCTATCCCACTGACATGCCTTCCGGTCCACTTCGAGACTGCGCGGACGCGGCTGTCCGAGCAGGAGAGGGGTGACCGTTATATGAAACTGAATCTCGCTACTAAGCTCGAGCAGCAGCAGATTCTCGCTCCGCAGATGATCCTCTCGATGGACATTCTGCTGCTCAATTCGATCGATCTCGAGCATCGAATCGAGCGCGAGTTTATGGAGAATCCCGCGCTCGAACTCGACGAGAATGCCGATAAGAGTGACTCAAGTGATCAGGCTAACGAGGATTCTTCCGATAAGACGGAGTCTTCTGACAAGACGGAGGGCGATCCCGAGGTTCAGGAGCTCTACGACCTGCTCGATGATTACGAACGTCGCTTTGGAGGAAATGAGCCGGCCCCAAAGCGGGTTCAGGGCGAAGAGAATAGCAAGCACGAAGCGCTGCTCAATTACGCCGATCGACCGACCACTCTCGTCGACCATCTCAGAAGTCAGATCCGCTTCCGAGAGATCGACCCCCTGTTGCAGACGATCTGTCTCGACTTGGCTGGTGAGGTGGACCAGCGGGGTTATCTCACCGTCGATCCTGTTGACCTAAGCCGGGCGCTATCGGTTCCCGTCGACCTGATTGTGGCGGGGATTGAAGAAATTCAGCGGCTGGAACCCCCCGGGATCGCAGCGCGCGACCTCAAAGAATGTCTGCTTCTGCAAATCGGTCGCGATTCGGACGCGGTCGAAGCGCGTATCGTACGCGACCATCTCCAAGATTTGCTCGAGAACAAACTACCCCGGATTGCAGAAGCGCTCGGGTTGACGCTCGATGAAGTCAAGGATGCCCGAGATTCGATTGCGCTCTTAAATCCCCATCCCGGGGGAGAGTTCGATCAGCGGGACGCTGGCTTCGCAGTCCCCGAAATCTTTGTCGACGAAGTCGGAAACAAGTTTCAAGTCCGGGTCGATGACGCGCACTTACCGACTCTTAAGATCTCTTCGTCGATCACCGGGCTGCTCAAAGACAATGGACACCAGCCGCAGGTGCGCGAGTTCGTAAAGCAAAAGCTCGAAGCCGCTCGCTGGCTGATCCACGCTGTCGAACAGCGCCGCCGGACCGTCGTCGAGATCGCCCAATCGATCGTCGACCACCAAGAAGATTTCTTCAGACAAGGCCCAGGGAATCTCAACGCCCTCACCATGCAGACGGTGGCGGACCAGGTCGGGGTGCATATATCGACCGTCAGTCGAGCGACCAACGGCAAGTACATCGAGACTCCGTACGGAGTCATGGAGCTCCGTCGCTTCTTCACGGGAGGCGTCGAAAAGGCCGGGGGTGGCATCGAGAGCCGTGATAACGTGCTCGAGATTATCCGCGAGATAGTAGCCGAGGAAGATACCGCCAAGCCGCTATCAGACACCCAACTCACTCGAGAACTCAATCGACGAGGCATCGAGATCGCACGCCGCACTGTCTCGAAATATCGAGAGCGCGCCGGTATACCCCAAGCTCGACTACGAAAGCAGTATTGAGTGGCCGCTTAGGCGCTTAGCTCAACAAGCTCTTTCGCGGATTCTTTACAGGATTGTCGCATTGGCCCTTGGGAGTCTCTGGCCCTTGGGATTCTCTGGCCCTCGGGAGCTCTGGCCTTCAAGAGTCTCGTAGGTCAATTCTGACCCAATCGGTCCGAGTTCGAGGACCCGAGTAACCACGCGCGATCCCCATATCCGCGTCCCAATTGCGCGCTGAACTCCGCCCTTCAGCGCAAGAAACTCAGCATTCCGGCCAAACGACTACTCTAGGCAAAAAAAAACCACGCGATCCGGGGAAGGAGATCGCGTGGAGAAGGCCCACACGACCCGGGGAAGAAGATCGTGTGGAAATAATATGCTAGGCATTATAGCTAGACGACACCCCTCGACAAGATTAAGAAACAAAAAAGAGCAAAGCCGGCCCAAGATTTCCGGAAATTACTTAGTGTCTCCTCGACATAGACTTAACCCAGTTGTACCAGCGCTCTCCCCAATTTTTCCCTCCTCGTTTTTCGAATTCACCCCAAGCAACGTTCTTTTGGCGAAGACG
>CAYZYD010000186.1:0-7535 GCA_964482505.1 uncultured Planctomycetia bacterium
CACTCGAACTTTCCGAACAGGACACTAGCAGCCCGCCCGAAAACTCATTCCGCGCTGGAGGCCGAGCTTCCTTCGCCCAGCGCCCCCGGCGAACCTCGACGTATGGCCAACGCCTTCGGTTCGCCCGAGGCACTGGGCTCGAATCCTCGACCTCCCGCATCGAAAGCAGTTTTTCAACGGGCTGTTAGGCTTATGAAGGAGAAGGGTGGAAACCATGTCAGAGAGCTTAGCCAAGACGCTCACGCAAACACGCGTCTTTTGTGGACTCGAGCCGCAAGAGCTTCGTCCGTTTGTCGACCGCTTTGTCAGTCTGGAGTTTGACAGTAAGCAGGTCGCCATCGAGGAGAAGCAGGTCAATGAATCGTTGTTTGTCGTCGAACGCGGAGAGTTTCGCGTCTTGTTGCCCGAAGGTCTTGCCGATCGCGCCGGGCGGCGACTTTCTGAAGTCGAGCTGAGCCGCCTGACCCCGGGCATGTGTTTTGGGGAGTTTTCGTTATTCGACGGTGAACCCGCGGGTGCGACGGTGGTCGCCACCGAACCTTCCGAAGTGATCAAGATCTCCAAGGGTGACTTTATGGAGGTACTCGACTCAAACGACCAAATCGCAAAGCGCATCTACCGCAATATCATCCAACTCCTCATCGATAAAATTCGGCGGAGCGATCGAGAGTGTGACCTCCTCCTCGCAGTTGATTAACGACTTCTAAAGAGACTCCCGAAAAGCGGTCGAAGCTATGCGACCTTGGACTGTCGATGCCGATGATATTCGGATCGCCGAAGATCTCGACGGCCACTTTGTTCACCGCAATGCGGTAATCGACGATTTTCTCAGTATTAATAGCGAGAAGTTTCTCGTTGTAGCGACCAAGGGGTTTGGAAAAACCCTGCTGCTCAAAGCGAAGCGAATCTCGCTACAAGAGCGCGGGATCCGCTGCCTGCCCGAGAGCGCTCTTATCGACAAGCCGGTCGGCGACAAGATCTTCAGCGCCCAAATGATCGATCTCTTCGGTTCGAGCACCGAGAACTGGCGAAAGGTCTGGCTCGTCGCGATCGGTCTCGCGATCCTGAAGGCCCACGATATGCAGGACGGCCTCGAGGGAAGTCCTCGGCTCAAATCGCTCCTCAACAATTCCAACCTGACTAGCGCAATCGACCACTTCGTCACCGTCTTGGGGTTACCTCGCGGCGAGCTTTTCCGCTGCGCAGAAGATGTCGAGACCGAGATCGTACCGAGGCTGCGCCGGACCGGGCAGCCGCTCGCGCTCTTTATCGATAGCATCGATGAGTACTTCAACAAGCACATCGTCCGCGGTAACTCGGGCGATTCGGGTCAAACTACGCCAGGGGTTTGGTACTACTCACAAATGGGGCTTGTCGAAGCGGCCTACCAACTCCGTCGCGTCAATCACCATATCAAAGTGTTTGCCGCGGTGCGGAAAGAGGCCTTCGACCGCTTTAGCGGGGGCACTTCGATGGTACAGCAGTACGCCGGAAGCGCGGTCGACCTGACCTACTCCTACCAGAGCTTGCGGGACATCTTCGAGAAGAACATCCTCAAAGAGAAGACACGCAATCTCGCGGACAGATCGCAACTCAAAGAGAACGCGACGGCCGCTCTCACCGGACTTGAGACCTTGACTCACGGTTATACCGGCGAAGAAGAAGAGACCTTCGACTATCTCTGTCGGCACACACTCAGACGTCCTCGTGATTTTATGACGCTCGGGCAGCGCCTCTCCGGAATCCGACCGAGCGAACGCAATGAACGGACGCTCAAGGAAGCAGCCCACCGCGCCGCTTCTGAGATCGCACTCGAGTATTTGACCGAAATCGATCCTTACGTGCAGGGCTGTGTCGAAGCTGTCGCTAGTGAGCCCGTCAACTTCGAGGCGGTTCTGGCGCAGATCCCTTCAAATGTCTTAAAGCCGACCGAGCTCAAAGCCTGCCTCGAAGATCGCGACGATTCCGAACTTATCTTTAGCCTCCTCTACAGCGCCGGGTTGCTCGGAGTGATCGAAGTCGATCCGATCACGGGAAGCCGCGTGCAATCGTTTTTGCAACCCGGGGATCGCTGTTTCGATCCCGAAGACAAACTACCCCGCTCGAGCTACTACCTCCTCCACCCCGCCCTGACCGAAGTGATCACTCGGTTGAACCCCGCCTACGCGGATGGATTTGACCGGACGAACATCGTCGGCCACCGACGACCATGGGTCGAACCCGAACGTGAGCGCGAGCTCTGTGTGCTACGCGCCGACATCGTCGGCTTTAGCAAGATTATGGCGAACGGATCGGAAGACATCGTTTCGGCCGCTTTTCACCAAGCGGTTTCGGACCATGCGCGAAGCATTATCCACTGGGAGATCAATCAGGGCGATTCGCTCACCATGGTCCACGACGACGTGAAGTTGCTGGTGCGGGCTATTCGACGCATCATGGAAGACTTGCGCGACGGTCCTGAAGAGCCGCTGCTCAGAGTTGCTATCGATCAAGGCGGAGTCCTGCTCAGGAGAGAGAAGGGTCGACTCCGGCCGATCGGTCAGCCTTTCCTGCGAGCCGCCCGGATCGAACCGCACGTCCACCCCAATGCGATTTGGGTCACGGACTCGGTCGCTACCTCGAAGGTACTCATCAACCGATATCGCTGCGTCGAGATCCCTTCCGACCCGGAACAGCCCGATCCCGAAGCTCGGAATCGGAGCAACATCAAGAAACGGGGCTCCTCCGAAAGGGATGTTTGGGTCAAGCTTTATCAGCTCGAACGATGCGACCACTCGGCTTGAGCCGACGAGGTTGATCGCCAAATCGCGCTTGAAGCTTGCCGCTGCCCGACGATTATTAACTCGAAACTGCGAAAACGTAAGACGACTGGCGGGTTGCTAGTCCTCGGGCCGTTCGCCGGCGGGCGCCATTTTGACGAGCTTCGGGGCGAAGCGGGCGAGTGGGGTGACGAGATCGGATTGGTGGGACATGACCTCTTCGATGTTCTTATAGACCATCGGGACTTCGTCGAGGCCGGCGGACATCAGGGTGACCCCACGCTGACTGAGAAGGGTATTGACTTCGCTCCAGTTGAACGAGTTCTTAGCCTTCTTGCGGCTCATCACCCGGCCGGCGCCGTGAGCGGCTGAGTTGAGGCTTTCGGGGTTGCCTTCGCCGCGTACGATGTAGGCGTTGTCCGCCATGCTACCCGGAATAATGCCAAGCACACCTTTCCCGGCCGGGGTCGCACCCTTGCGGTGCACGATCAACTCCTCGCCATCGTGTTCCTCTTTCCAAGCGAAGTTGTGGTGGTTTTCGACGTCGAGAAGGACCTCGACGCCGAGATGCCGAGCGACATGTTTATGAATGCAGGCGTGGTTGGCCGCGGCGTACTCACCCATGAGGTTCATCGCCTCCCAGTACTCGCGCCCCTCCTCTGAGTCGAGGTCGAGCCAGGCGAGATGCTTGAGACGGTCGCCGAGTTGAGGGTGGAGCTTCATCGCGAGCTGGCTGTAGTGGGAGGCGACCGAGGCGCCGGCGCCGCGGCTGCCGCTATGACTCAAGAGGGCGACGTAGTCGCCGGCGGGGAGACCCGTTTCGTCGTCGGTGATGGTCAGAATCCCGAACTCGACAAAGTGGTTGCCACTGCCGCTCGTACCGAGCTGTTTCCACGCTTTGTCTTTGAGGTGGGCGGTGACGCCGGTCACCGACCAGTCGCGGTCCAGCACTTCGTGGGTACGCGGTCGCTTGAAGTTTGCGCCGATGCCGAAGCGAGTCTCATCTTCGATCGCTCGCTTGAGTGGATCGAGCGAACGGTCGAACACATCGAGCGGGAGATCGAGGACCGAAAGTTTCATCCGACAGGCGATGTCGACGCCCACGGCGTACGGGATCACCGCAGCCCGAGTCGCGAGGACGCCACCGATCGGAAGACCGTAGCCGAGATGCGCATCGGGCATCAGAGCGCCGCGCACCGAAACCGGCAACTCGCAGGCGCGCTTCATCTGCTCGACCGATTGCGGTTCGAGGTCGACGCCCCACTGCCGGTAAGGGGCCGGCTCGTCCCGTTCGTAACTCTCCTCAACGACTCGCTGCTCGATAAGCGCGAGTGCAAGTCCGCCGAAACTCGTATGATCTCGAAACGCTTCGGGATCCTTGACGACTTCCGCGAGCCTGGCCAGCAGCTCGGCCCGCTTGAGGTTGAGCTCGCGTGCGCGCTGCCCGAGTTGAATCGCAGCTTGGGTCGGCGCCCCTTTCGGGATGCCGAGACGGTCGAGGTCGCGAGTTCTCATCGCGCTCCTTCTCTCGCTAGTTGACTTAACGGGTGACTCGGGTACCAACTCGCCGTCCCTCGACCGCGTAGTCGGCGCCCGCGCGTGGACGAATTCACCCGTTCGACTGCGCCTGCGCGCCCTCCACCGCCTGGGACGGAGTTGTCCAGGCGGCCGATGAAACACCGATTCGCTACCGATTCCTCCGTTCGCCTAGTCGTATATTGTTCCTACCCGATGAGTCCTCGGCCACGTTGATGTCGACCGGCAGAAACTCGGGGATGAGATCGATCTGAGTTTGGGTATGCCTCGTTAGGGGTCCAGTCCGAAAACTCCCTTCGCCCGCGAGGGCGAGTGGCAAGAGCAGCTGATCGGCGAGGTAGGGGCCGACGGGGGCAGTGTGAGCGAGGTACTCGCTCGTCTCGTCGACGACCTGATCGGCGACCGCCTCGGCGGGACGGCCTCGTCTTCCAAACCCTGTAAAGAGCTCGGTGACCTGCTCGAAGCGATGCTCGACAAAGATGACATTCCCGGGGCCCAGTGAATCCTGGTGGGAGTGAATCTGGACTTCACTCGGTTCAAAGCCGAGGCGGTTCGCGATGCGCTTCAACTCGCGGTGCGCGATGACCTGCGGGAGATGCGCGACCACCGCCGTCGCCTTGCGGCCGAGAAGCGATCCCCGCTCGGAAAGCTCAAATCGCGGCGACGGTTCGCGGTCGCCGATCTTGGCGACGACCCGACCACCTCCGGCGGGAACGTAACCCGGCCGTTCGAGTTCGAGTTCGAGGTCGTAACCGAGCCGCCGGATGAGCGGAGCGAACACCCGCGAAACAAACTCGTAAGGGGGCGCCATCGGATTGTGGGTTCCCCCTTCGACAAGCACGCGGCTGCCCGCTCCGAGCTTGAGGAGGGGAGGGAGCACCGTCTCTAACACAAGCAGCGCGCTACCCGCAGAACCGATGCGAAACTCGTAATTGCCTGCCTCCACCTGACCCGGGTTAAAACGAAGCCGCTTCGATCCGAGTTCATCTCCTTCGACGTGGGCTCGGCCAATCGCGGCCGCGGCTCGAATCGCGGTGAGGTGTTGTCGCAACACACCCGGCTTTCGGCGCCCGGCGCGGATGTTCTCAACCACGATGGCGCGACCCGTGATGAGCGAGAGACTCAGGGCAGAGCGAAGCACTTGGCCGCCGCCCTCACCGCGCGCTCCGTCGATCTCGATCGCGTCGTCGGTCGTCATCGGAACTCTTCTCTCTATTCTCTTTGAGTCGAAAGGGCTTGAGCGACGGCCTCTCTCAGCTCTCTCGTGCTCGCTGCTCTTGTGCGAACTCCGAGCTCTTGTGCAAACTCTGGGTCGTCTCGCAAGCGAGGGTTTCGACCGAGGTCGAAGGCTGCGGTTTACCCCCACCCAATCCGGCTCACCGCTTTCCCCGACCGCGGCCCCGGACGGGCGGGGGTAGGGTCGGCCCCATTTCACGCCGCGTGCCACCCCGCGAAATCTCCCAGCCGAACCAAGTAAACGGCTTCTCCTCCTGAACTTACTGTTTCGGGCTTGGGGCCTCTTTAGAGGTCGGGTACTTTTGCGGTTATCGAGATTTATAAGCGATTATCCGAAAGCGAGCCTCTGCTCTTGAGTGAGAAACCGAAGACCGCCCTCGGCTTTCTCGGGAGTCAACTCGATACCCCGACCAACGAGTCGCGGTGGAGTCGGTGGCGCCCGACCGTCGCCCTCTGCCAGCACGACGATTTGATCATCGATCGACTCGAGCTGCTCGCCGATCCGCGGCTCTCCAATCTGATCGATACGGTCGTCGGTGACATCGCGGCCGTCTCGCCCGAAACCGAAGTCGTCGTCCACCCGCTCATTCTCTCCGACCCTTGGGACTTTGAAGAAGTCTACGCGGAGCTCCACGACTTCTGCCGGCAGCGCGCCTTCGATCCCCACGATCGCGATCTCTTCGCCCACATCACCACGGGCACCCACGTCGCCCAGATTTGTCTCTTCCTCCTCACCGAAGCGCGCACCTTCCCCGGCCGGTTGATCCAGACTTCGCCGCGCGGAGACGAGGATGGGACCCGGGGTTCTTATTCGATTATCGATCTCGACCTCTCGAAGTACGACCGCATCGCCAACCGCTTTGCCCGAGAGCACGAAGAGGACCTCTCGTTTCTCAAGTCGGGGATTCAGACGGCGAGTCCCAACTTCAATCAACTCGTGCAAGATCTCGAGCGCGTTGCGATTCACTCGCGCGATCCGATCTTGCTACTCGGTCCCACGGGAGCGGGCAAATCGCAACTGGCGCGTCGCATCCATGAGCTCAAGGTCGTGCGTCAGAAGGTCGACGGCGAGTTCGTCGAAGTCAATTGCGCGACAATCCAGGGAGCGACGGCGATGTCGACTCTCTTCGGGCACGAGCGCGGCGCCTTTACCAGTGCGGTCGCGGGGCGGCCCGGGCTGTTGCGTTCCGCCAACCAAGGGGTGCTCTTCCTCGACGAAATCGGTGAGCTCGGCCTCGACGAACAGGCGATGCTGCTGCGGGCGGTCGAAGAGAAGCGGTTTCGACCGCTCGGGGCGGATCGCGAAGTCGAGAGTGATTTTCAACTCATTGCGGGCTCCAATCGCGACCTGCGTCTCGAAGTGGCGGAAGGTCGCTTTCGCGACGACCTTTTGAGTCGAATCTGTCTCTGGACCTTTGAGCTTCCCGCCCTCGCGGCGCGTCGCGAAGACATCGAACCTAACCTCGACTATGAACTCGACTCCTTCGCAGTGCGGACGGGTCGCGACGTGCGCTTTAATCGCGAGGCGCGCCAGAGCTTTCTCAAATTTGCTGTATCGCGCGAAGCAACCTGGCCGGGTAACTTCCGCGATCTCAACGCGGCGATCACTCGCATGGCGACGCTCGCGCGGGGTGGGCGGATTCAGGTCGACGATGTCCGAGCCGAAGTGGAAAGACTCCGCCGTAACTGGCAGCATAAGGGCGAGGACCCCGATGAGTTGGTGTTGAGCTCGGTACTCAAACCGAAACAGATTCGCGAGCTGGACCGGTTTGATCGGGTTCAGCTCGCCGATGTCGTGCGCGTCCTCCAAGCGTCCAAGTCGCTCTCAGAAGCGGGTCGCGAGCTCTTCGGTGTCTCGCGCAGCCGCAAGAAAAGCCCGAACGACGCCGACCGCCTGCGCAAGTACCTCGCCCGCTACGATCTCGATTGGGGTCAGTTTAAGTAGCCAAGATCTAGTGTCCTGTTCGAAAAGTTCGAGCAAGAATCGCCGGCCCTCGACCTCCC
>CAYZYD010000187.1:0-7482 GCA_964482505.1 uncultured Planctomycetia bacterium
GTCTCGAATTCTCGACCTCCCGCATCGAAAGCAGTTTTTCAACGGGCTGCTAGGCCCGCATTATTCATGAACCGCGTAGCGAGAAGTCGCAAAGTGTTCGCTCGCAAGGAAGACGGACCGATTCGGTAACGATTCCTCCGTCACTGTCCACTCGCGGGCGGGCTCGTGGCGTTGAGTACTTCGAGATCTTCATGCACCGAGAGCCGTTCGTTTTCGAGTGACTCGAAGAGGTCCGCCGTCAGGTCGCCGGTCGGATAGGATCCCGAAAAGCAAGCCGAACAGAAGGTGCGGGGTTCATCGAGCCCTTCGACCGCGGCCGCTTCGAGATCTTCGAGTTCCTGATAGATCACGAGATCGGCGCCGATCTGCTCGGCGATTTCTTCCTCGTTTCGATTCCGCGCAACCAACTCGGCTCGCGTCGCCATGTCCACTCCGTAGACGCAGGGGTGGGCGACGGGCGGGGAACACGAGGCGAAATAGACCTTGTTTGCTCCCGCTTGCCGAGCCAGTTCGATAATCTTACGCGAGGTGTTGCCGCGAACGATGCTGTCGTCGACGAGCAATACGTCTTTCCCCTGGAACTCGAGCGGAATCGGGTTGAGCTTGCGGCGGATCCCTTCGCGACGGTGTGATTGGTTGGGCATGATGAAGGTCCGACCGATGTAACGATTTTTGACCAGCCCCTCCCGATAGTCGACGCCGAGCGCTTGCGCTAGGG
The DNA here is from genome assembly GCA_964482505.1 of uncultured Planctomycetia bacterium. GTDB lineage: Bacteria > Planctomycetota > UBA8108 > UBA1146 > JAJFFE01 > CAYZYD01. The sequence continues at coordinate 719 of CAYZYD010000187.1, forward strand.
TGCTTGCCGAAGTGCAAGCGGAATCCGGAACTGGAATGACGACGTCGATATCGAGCTGGCGCTCCTTGATCTTCTCGGCCAATCGAAATCCAAAGCGACGACGCGCTTCGTAGACACTGACTCGATCGAGAATCGAATCGGGGCGCGAGAAGTAAACCAGCTCAAAAATGCAGGGTCTCTTGGTTGGCTCGACGACCTGCTCGATGACGGGCTCTTCTCCTGGGCTGAAGAAAATCACCTGACCTGGTTCGAGATCTCGAATATCGCGAAAGCCGAGGATATCGAGCGCGACATTTTCACTCGCCACGGCGTAGTCGTAACTGCCCTGATCGTTGAGTCGGCGTCCCCAGAGTGCTGGCCGAATTCCGTACGGGTCTCGAAAGGCGAGGAGGCCGCGATTTGCGACGAGGCAGGCGGCCGAGTAGGAGCCCTTGACCTTGCTAAAGCCTCGCCGGACCGCCTCGAATAGATGATGCGTCTCCAGTTCGTCGGGGTCCATGCGGACGAGCTCGATTGCGAGGGTGTTGAGGAGCGCTTCGACATCGCAACGGGAGTTGAAAAGCGTCTTGTTGCGACTGAGCTGTTCCCGCAATTGTGCATAGTTGACGATGTTGCCATTGTGGACAATCTACAACCCATAAGGGTAGTGAGTCATGAATGGCTGGGCATCTTCGGCGGAGCCCGCCCCAATCGTGGGATATCTGACGTGACCGACTCCGATCCGGCCTCGGAGATTCTTCATCGCTTCGGGTCGGATGACCTCGCGGACGAGGCCGAGCCCTTTCTCGACGTGAAAGGACTCTTCGAACGTCGCGATACCCGCGGCGTCTTGACCGCGGTGTTGAAGACCGAGTAAGCCTTCGTAGATCAGCGGGGCGACCGGAAACTGGGCCGAGCAGACGCCGATAAAACCACACATATTGGGTCACCTATTTTTCGAGGTGGTCGGTGGTAGCGAGGATCGCTCGTCGGTACCAACGAACGGGTGCCGAAAAACGCCGAAGGGTGGGCGAGCAGCTCACCCACGGAACTCGCACTTCTCACTCACCGCGCTGCGAATCATCGAGAAGTCCGGCTTCGCAGCCGCTGGCACAGTCATCATGCGGGCTCGGCGCCGTTTTAGACCGACCGATAAGGATTGGCGAGCGAGCGCGACCTGAGTCTTTTCCGTACGCTCGACTCCAAGCCCAAAACTGTACCGGTAGTTCGAGCCAAGCGAAACCCCAGACAACCTGAGACCTTCCCGCGAATCTCGAAGCCTAATCATGCATTGGCTTCTCTTGATTGCGGCGAATTGATAGCATGCCTGCTCGGAACTGGGCGCTTACCCGAACTCGAGCAAATTGCAGCGCACTCTTGAGCTCGATCAGCTCCTTGCGTGTGTCGTTCAGTGCTCTGACGGGTCTATTGGGTCGAGAGAGATTGAGTGAGTGCGAGGACCTGAGGGAGTCTATCCATCCCCTGCCCTACCACTCGAGGCTTGCCCCCAGCCAGTTTCGCTGCCCGCTTTTTGAGTTGAGCTAACAGTCCGCCCGAAAAGTCATTCCGGTGAAGGCCGGCGATATTTGGTTGCGTTAAATCCCTTGCGGCACGCTCGAACAGGGCGTGCGCCGGCGGTGCTCTACGCACCCAAATCAACCAGCCTCAATCGAAAACACAGAGCGTTGGAGGTCCCGTGAGACTTTTCCCGCTCCGTGGCGAGGTGCGGTCTCTCGTTCGTAAACTCGTTGTTGTCGTTCGTTCGCTGCGCGGCCGCTTGGCTGGGTCGTCGACTTGTTGGGTCGCGTACCTCGAGCGAGGACCAAGAACTGAAGGGCAAGTTGATGGGGAGCGGAACGACCGAGTCCTCGCTGCTCGCGGGGTTGCCGATTCCGGTGATCGTTCGAGATCTCCAGGGGCGGGTACTGTTTGAGAACGCGGCTTCACGCGAGCTCGCGGGAGGATCCGAAAGCGGGTTTGGGCGAGATTCGCGGCGCACGCCAAGTTACGGGCCGCTAGGCCCGTCGAGTTCCGACTCGGGAACCGCGAGAGGCGCCGGTCACGCGTCTCTGCTGGCGAGCCCTCTCCGCCCTTCCTCGCTGAACCCTGCGGCATCGCCGAGAAGAGCAGTCCGGATCGAGTTTGAGGGTCAGCCCGCACTACTCGAGTTCGGCTCTTGCGATTTGCTGGAGAAGACGGCTGCTGACAGGTCCGAACCAACGGGCGTCGGTTATTTCGTTTCGAGTGTGACTCACCAGCTGCGCAATCACCAAATGGTCCTGATGAACTCCGAGTATTCGCTTGCGGCGGTTACTCCCAGAGAGGACTCGACGAATCTATCGGCTTCCGAGCTGCAGTCGATGGTTGAGGGGGCTCGCGAATGCTTGGCGCAATCGCGTGAGCTCATCGAGTGCCTTGGAAGTTTTTTGAGCGACCGGGACGAATCGACCGTTGTCGATCTCAACGCTCTCATGAGTGCAGCCCATCGATTGGTCGAGCACAACTACATGAAGAGCGGGTTGGAACTCGAGGTCGTCCCTCAAGAGGTATCGGTCAAAGCGGAAGCGCGCGTCGGTCCTCTCAAGTTATCGGTGATCGAGATCTTTGCCTTTTTCTCAGACAAGTTACCGGTAGGGTCTCGCCTCGAGGTTAGAGTTGAGGAAGCTTTGACTCCACACATCCAGTTCAAGGCGCTACTTCCTGCAGAGTTTGAAATTCCGTCTACATATTTCGAACAACCCGCGCTAGAACGGATCAAACGTTTAGTACGGGCAAGCGACGCTCGAATCGAAATCCGAGCAATGAATGTGAGTCGAGCGAGTCAAGCCGCGGATTTACCCGTGGCTTCACTCGCTCTTCAATTTAATTCTTATCGATGATTCTAGCCCGGATTATTCATGAGCCCGCTACTGCGAAGTTGGAAGGCGACTGCTGGCGGCGAAAGACGAACGAATTCGATCCTCAGGCGACCTGAGCTAGGTCGCCTCCGGTCGAATCCGTCCCTCTTCCTTGCCCGCGGACGCCTTCCGACTTCTCGCTACGCGGTGCATGAATAATCCGGGATAGAGACCGCAGTTTCATGGGACTTCGCAGTGGTGGGCTCATGATAATTCGGGCTAGTTCAGTTCAACGAGAGTGAGTGTGGGTCTTTATGATTGGCTATCCTGGGCATCGTGTTCTTGTCTGTGACGACCAGGCCACGGTTTTAGAGAGTCTCTCGAGAATTCTTCACGTCGACGGATACCAAGTCAGTGTTGCGAAGACGGGGCAAGAAGCGATTGCCATCCTCGGTCGCGAACCGATCAACCTCCTTATCACCGATCTGCAGATGCCGGGGATGGGGGGGATGGAGCTCCTCGAAGAGGTGCTACGAGAGTGGCCCAATGTGCCAGTGATGATTCTGACCGCGCATGGATCGGTGGAATCGGCGGTAGAAGCGATGCGGCTCGGAGCGGTCGACTTTCTCACGAAGCCGATCGAGCCCAAGGAGCTCACGGTGAGGCTGCAGAAACGGCTCGACGAGAGAAATCTGCGCACGGAGATCTTCCGACTTTCTAGCGAGGTGCGCCGCAGCGGTCGTTACGGCGAGATCATCGGCGCCAACAAGCGGATGCGCGAGATCTTTGAGGTCATCGAGCGAGTGGCGAAGAAGCCCTTCCAAGTGTTGATTCAGGGCGAACCTGGGACGGGGAAGGAGCGAATCGCGCGCGCGATTCACAATCGAAGCCTCGAGAATAAACTGCCCGAGGGTCTCTCCGAGCAGGAGCGGGAGCATTTGACCAAAATGGGGGAGGTCCGCGCTCCTTACATCGCCGTCAACTGTGGAGCCTTCTCGCGAAATCTTTTAGAGAGCCAGCTCTTCGGCCACAAGAAGGGCACGTTTACGGGGGCGATCGCGGATCAAGAGGGAGTCTTTGTCGCGGCTCGGAACGGCACACTTTTTCTCGACGAAATCACCGAGATCGACTTTGACCTCCAGGTCAAACTTCTGCGAGCAATCCAGGAGCGCGAAGTGACGCCTCTCGGGTCGACTCAACCGGTGCCCATCAGTGCCCGGATCATCACCGCGACCAACCAGGACATCGCCAAGTTGGTCGAACGGAATGAATTCCGTCCCGATCTCTTTTATCGAGTCAATGTCGTCAACATCCAGATCCCGCCGCTGCGGGAGCGGGTTGATGACATCCCACTTCTCGTCGACTTCTTCCTCAAGTCGATCGCCAAGGCGCACAGCCTCGCTCCTCGCGAAGTGACGCAACCCGTGATGGAGGCGTTTCAGAGTTACGATTGGCCCGGCAATGTCCGCGAGCTTCAAAATGTCATCGAGCGTGCGTTCGCTCTTGGTAAGGATGATCGTCGGATTACGCTCGACGATCTCCCCCAGGAGTTACTTCGGGCGTGTGGCGGGAGTGCCGGGATCGGCGACAATGACCAAGTCTTTCCCACTTATGACTCCGTGGTACGAGATCATATTGTCAGGGCTCTTCAAGCGTCGGGGGGAGTAAAGAGCCGAGCGGCCGGGATGCTCAGGATCGATCGTAACCGGCTTTACCGATTGATGGAGAAGTACGCGATCGAGTACGAGCGCTGACGAGGACACCTCGTAAAAGCATCCCGGTATTTTTTGAAGGCCTGACGATCACTTGTCGCTCTGCTCGGAGATTCAGGAGCAGCACAAGCGCGATCTTCAGGCCTTCTTCGATGTCTGACGCGTCGACCCGATGGAAGAGGGTTCGGTGGTGCTCAGTAGTGCGCGTTCTCTCGCTCGCGTTTGCTCGCTTTCAAGCGCATCGAGAAGGGCTTTCATGGGTGGCCAATGACAGAGTGAGTGTTGCAGCGGAATTAGAGAAACTTCCTCTATTGGCGAGTTGTATGCACTGTAGCAGGCGGGGTTGAAAACGGAGCTCAGTCAAAAGGCGGGCATGATTGAGTTTCGAATTCGCCCCTTTAGAAGACCAATGGGCATCACTTCAAATCAAATCCCCGCGCGCCTCAGCGCCTCGCGACCTGAAGTCGCCGATTGCGGTTTGAAGTAGATCGTCTCAAGAGTTTCGGGAGGAGCCTCAGCGGGTTCTGGTAATAAGGCGGGCATGCCAGAATTCGTCGAACTCCTCCCGGTTTTTAACCCGCCTGTAGTCTCGAGCTGAGTGCTTACCGAGACAATAAGACATAGCGATTACCGGGAGCTTACCCTTTCCTCGGTCCCTGTTAGTGGCGGGCATTTGGGGATCGTTTAGGGAGCTCCCGTCTTTTATTTCCAAGAGTGATTTTTATCTTTTCTGCAAACATCCAAATCAGTAATAGTTGGACAGTCCGGGATGGCGACGCCTCCTTTGACACCTCGCGTTTTCATTACTCCTTCTAGGGGCTTGTTTAACGTAAGTGGATAGGTATCATCACGCGAGGTCTAGCAGCCTGCCCGACAACTGCTTTCGATGTGGGAGGTCGAGAATTCGAGACCAGTGCCCCCGGCGAATCGAAGGCGTATTGGTCATACGTTGAGGTTCGCCGGGGGCGCTGGGCGAAGGAAGCTCGGGCTCCCGCGCGGAATGAGTTTTCGGGCGGGCTGCTAGCGCACATTATTCCTGCGAAGCCGTAGCCGCTCGCGGCGTCAGAAGGACGCCGTCTTCCTTGCAAGCGAACGCCTTCTCGCTACGCGGTTCGTGAATAATGCGGAGTAGCGCGGTGATTCTGGTCGGGGATTTAAGGGGCCAACCCTCTGACTCCCCCACCCCAGAGTCCTGTGCTTTGTAGGCTGACGGCCCCGCAGAAGAGTCCTTCTGGACGTGGGTTGCTAGAGTTCATCCTGTCTCTGAGACAACTTGAATATACTTTGGGTTCCTTTTCCGATGGTGTCTAACCGCTTGGGCTCACACGATCGGAGAAACCCGGAACCACCCGTTGGGAGTAAGGGCAAATGACGTCAAGCCGCCTGATGTCTACCGCTCTAGGAGTGATCCTGAGCTTGTTGAGCTTTGGCCAGTTGGCCCAAGCTGGGAGTGATACTACAGTCGACAATAACCGACTCTTCGTCGAACCGAGTCAGGCGACACCCGGAACTGCGGGTCACGTCGTAGAGATCTTTGGGACGACGATCGACGACGTGTCGGGCTACACAATCGTCGTCGAATACGACAATGAGGCATTGACCCTCGTCGATGTCAACTTGGTCGATACGCTCTCCGAAGCGGTTGGCGCTGAGTACGCTAACCTGATCGACAACGGCTCCGACGGTTTTCTCATCTTTGGAGTTCAGCTTGATCTCCTCCCTCCTTTTGAGGGCCAAGTGATACCCGCGCTTCCGCAGTTCGACCTCGTCTTCGCCAATCTCGTCTTCGATATCGCCGACGATGTCACCGAAGACATTCCGATAAGTTTCGGAACAAGCCTGGGCTCACCCCCTTCAAGCAACATGTTTGTGGTCGACTTTGAGTCCGTGACCCCCCAGACCATCGATGGGACCATTCAGATCCTCACGGAGATTCCCTTTCTCAGAGGTGATGCCAATCTCGACACAGTGCTCGATCTCGGCGACCCGGTCCGAACCATCGAATTCCTCGTGGGGCAGTCGGCCGGCTCGGATTGCCTGAAGGTCTTCGATTCGAATGACGACGGCGCTGTCGATCTCGGCGACGCCGTTTACACCCTCAACTATCTCTTCCTCGATGGGCCCATTCTACCCGCCCCATTCCCCACCGAAGGCCTCGATCCCACGCCTGACGAGCTGCCTTGCTTTGCGTTTTAATGGGGGCGTGGTTTTTTAGGGGCCTTTCGCGAAGGCCCCT
>CAYZYD010000188.1:0-7479 GCA_964482505.1 uncultured Planctomycetia bacterium
GGCAGCGCGAGCACGAGAGCTATGGCCGCCGTTCGTCGGCGCTCGCAGACCGCGTAGGCTGAGCTGAGTAAGCTGATTATAAAGAAGACACTGGTGAACTCTCTTGCGTACTTGAGCTCGGCGATCAGCGGGGAGACGACGAGCAGGATGAGGAGAGCTGCGAGCAATGTAGTGAATCGGTGATCGTGGAGGAGCTTTTGGATACGGGTTCTCACGTTACTCGCTTCCCTCCACTCTGGCGCTGAAGACGAACACGGTTATCTGGCTAGTAGCCTGCCCGAAAACTCACTCCGCGCGGGAGACCGAGCTTCTTTCGCCCAACCCCCCGGCGAAACCTCGAAGTATGACCAATACGCCTTCGATTCGCCGGAGGCGCTGGACCCCGGGGGCGCTGGCTCCCGAGGAAAATGGGCTCCTGAGGACAATGGGCTCGAAATCTCGACCTCCCGCACCGAAAGCAGTTTTACGGGCTGGCGTCACGTTCTTCTAGCCGTAGTAGTTCGCCACATGACGTGCCTTCTCTACTGGGGCTCGCCAGCAGCATTGGCCGGATTGGGTTCGACCGGGTTCCAGCCTCCACCGAGCGCCTTGTAGAGATTGACGTACGCTTCCAGTCGCTGTCGCCTCAGCGCGGAGACCAGCAGCTCGGCGGTAAACAGGCTGCGTTGAGTATCGAGCACTTCGAGATAACTGACAAAGCCGCCGTCGTAGCGTTCTCGCGAAAGTCGGGCGGCGCTACTCGCCGCGACCAGCTGGTCTTCCCGAGCCGCGAGTTCATCTTCGAGGGTCCTCAGAGCGATCAACGCATCCTCGACTTCGCGGAATGCGTTGAGGATCGTCCCTTCGTAGTTACTCAACGCCTGCTCGGTTCGGGCTCGGACCGATTCTTCCTGGGCGCGGAGTTGTCCCCAATTGATCAGTGGTTGGAAGAGATTCCCAAAGACGTTCCAGCTCCGAGCGGAGCCGGTCAGGAGATCCTTGATCTCGGCGCTTTCGTACCCGAAGGCGCCGGTCAGAGTCAGGGTGGGAACGCGGGCGGCGCGCGCGACCCCGATCCGTGCGGTCTCGGCGGCGAGCGCCTGTTCGGCCGCGACGACATCGGGGCGGCGCTCGAGCAGCTCTGACGGAAGCCCCGCGGGGACTTGTGGTGGGACGACGAGCTCCGCGAGTGGCCTGCCCCGGACAATCGGCCCCGGATTCTCCCCGATGAGGACTCGCAGGGCGTTTTCGGTCTGCCGGACCGACCGCTCAATCTGGGCGAGGATGGCCGCCGCATCGGCCTCTTCGATCTGCGCCTGATTGAGCTCGAGTTCGGCCACCGTGCCCTGGTCAAACCGCGCTCCGATGATCGCAACCGATTCTCGTCGCGATTCGAGCGTGCGGATCGAGATCTCACGTCGCGCGTCGAGATCACGCAGGGTGAGATAGGCGGTCGCGACCGAGGCCACGAGCGAAATCGTGACGCTTCGGTAGGCCGATTCGGTGGCGAAGAGATCGCGTCGCGACGCTTCGGTCGCGCGCCGGAGTCGGCCCCAGAGGTCGAGCTCCCAGAAGAGCACTCCCGAGAGGCTGAAGTTGTTGAGGGTTCGTCCGCCGAGCCCCGGGATACCGAGCTCTCCGCTCAGTCGACTTCTTCCCGCTCCGCCCTGAAAGTCGACGAAAGGGAATTGATCGGCTCTTGTGACCTGGAGCAGTGCCGCGGCCTCTTCGATCTGGTAGAGCGCGACTTCGAGATCTCGATTGTTTAGAAGGGCCGCCTCGATGAGCGCCGTCAGCGCGGGTTCGTCGAAGAGTTCCCACCACGGGAGGTTTGCGAGCTCTTGACCCGATTCGGCCGGTTCGTAGAACTCAGCGGGCAGGTCGAGCTCGGGACGCTCGTAGTCGGGAGTGAGCGTGCACGCGGTCAGTCCGAATGAGAGGGCCACGAGGAAGAACGCGATCGCGGGTTGAGGTCGCATGGGCTAGCTCGATCCGTACGGATTCGGCTGGTCGCCGGAAGGGTCCCAGCCCCCCGACGAACTCGCGGGCGGTTCGGGATTGATCGGCCCCGGGTACTCTGGGCCCGAGGGATCGCTTGCGGGCGACGCGGGTGTTTGAACCCGAGAGCGACCCAGGTACTTTTCGACGAGAACGTAAAGCCCGGGTACGAGCACAACCCCCACGAGCGTCGCGACCACCATGCCGCTAAAGACCGTCATCCCCATCACCTTGCGCGCCTCGGCGCCCGCGCCCTGAGCGATGAGCAGAGGCAACACCCCAAGGATAAACGAGAGCGCGGTCATGACAATCGGTCGAAACCGCAGACGGGCGGCTTCGAGCGCGGCCTCGACGGGATCCTTACCCTTCTCGGTTTCAACCTTGGCGAACTCGACGATGAGAATCGCGTTCTTGGCTGCGAGACCGATCAGCATCACGAGGCCGATCTGGGCGAAGACGTTGTTTTCGTAGCTCGAGCTGAATTGACGGGCGATCCAAAGCCCCAGCATCGCGCCGAAGATTGCGACCGGAGTGCCGAAGAGAATCGCGAAGGGGAGTTTCCAGCTTTCATTCTGCGCGGCGAGAATGAGAAAGACGAAGTGGAGCGCCATCAAGATGACGACCCCGCCGCTACCGGCTGCATCTTTCTCCTGGTAGGACATCGCATTCCAGGCGTAGGAAAAGTCTGAGGGGAGCACTTCGTCCGCGACCTCTTCGAGGGCGTCGAGCGCCTGGGCCGAGGTGTAGCCCGCAGCTGGCTGTCCCGTAATTTCGGCGGATCGGAATAGATTGAAGCGGTTCGTAAACTCGGGCCCACTCGTCTTCGCCCCCGTCATCAGAGTCGCAAGCGGCACCATCTCCTGCTCGCGGTTACGAACAAAGAAGAGGCGAGACTTCTCGCGGTCGGTGCGGTACTCCGGTTCTGCTTGAACGTATACCTTGTAGAGCCGCCCGAAGCGGTTGAAGTCGTTGACATAGGCACCGCCAAAAAAGGCGCCAAGAGTGGTGTTGACGTCGGCGATCGACACCCCGAGTTTGAGCGCCTTTTGACGATCGATGTATAAGTAGTATTGAGGGACATTGGCACGATAGGTCGAGAAGAGACCGGTCAATTCCGGGCGCTCGCGGGCCGCCTGAATGAAGCGGCTCATCTCGGCGGCGAGGTACTCGGGGGAGTTACCGCCTCGGTCCTGGATCATCAACGAGAAGCCCGAACCGCTTCCCAGCCCAGGGATCGCCGGCGGGCCAAACGCGATGGCGAACCCCTCGGGAATTCGGCGCGCGAAGATCCCGGTCAACCGACGGGCCACCGCCGTGGCGTGATCCTGGGCCTCGGGCCGCTCGTCCCAATCTTTCAGCTGGACAAACAGAAACGCGGTATTTGAAGTCGTCGACTCGCTGAGCAAGCTGTAGCCCGCCACCGTAGTGAAGCTCTCGATCGAAGATTCGGCTGCGAGGATCTCTTCGACCTTCTTTACGGCGGCGTCGGTCCTCTGGAGCGAGGCCGCGTCGGGGAGCTGTACATTGACGAGGACATAGGCCTGATCTTCCTCCGGGACAAACCCGCCCGGAACCATCCCGAACAGAACCACGAGACCCGCTGTGACGAGTGCGAGGGCCAGCGCCGCGCGCCCGACCTTTCGGGTAAAGAACGCTGTCACCGCAAGAAAGACCGTCGTCGCTTTATCAAAGATCCGATTGAAGAGCCGATAGAATCCGTCGAGGAAACTCTTCTGCTCACTGGGTGGCTTGAGCAGCGTCGAGGCGAGTGCTGGACTCAGCGTGAGAGCGTTGATCGACGAGAGGGCGACCGAGATCGCGATTGTGATTGCGAACTGTTGGTAGAGCCGCCCCGTGATGCCGGCCATGGCTGCGACCGGTACAAAGACCGCGATGAGAACCAGTGTCGTGGCGATGACGGGCCCCGTGACCTCTTTCATGGTGGCCACGGTCGCATCTTTGGCGCTCAGACCCCGAGCCATCTTTTCGGAGACAGCTTCCACCACGACGATGGCGTCGTCGACCACGGTGCCGATCGCGAGTACGAGCCCCAGGAGCGAGAGCGTGTTGATCGAAAAGCCCAGAAGCGGAAACACCGCGAAGGTACCGATCAAGGCCACGGGCACTGCGAGCGTCGGGATCAAGGTGGTCCGAAAGTTCTGCAAAAAGACAAAGACGACTAAGACCACGAGAGCGATCGCTTGGAACAGGGTGATGAAGATCTCCTGAATCCCCGCTTCGATCGGCTTGGTGGTGTCGAGTGAGATCACATACTCAAGACCGTCGGGAAACCGAGCCGAAAGTTGGTCGAGTGCGGTCACGATGTTCTTCGCGACTTCGAGTCCATTCGCTCCGGGAAGTTGATAAACGGCCATCACGGCCGCGGGGGCGCCGTTGTAGCGCGTGATTTGGTTGTAGAATTGCGCCCCGAGTTCGATGCGAGCGACGTCGCCGAGGAGGACTTGCGAACCGTCAGGGTTGGACCGCACTACGATCTCGGCGAACTCCTCGGCGGTCGAGAGCCGACCTTTGGTCTGCACCGTGAACGTGAACTCGGTCCCGGGCGGCGCCGGAGGAGCACCGATCTTGCCGGCGGGAGTGAGAACATTCTGCTCCCCGATGGCTCGGGTGAGGTCGGGGATCGTCAGTCCGAGCCGCGCGAGTCGGTCCGGTTCGACCCAGACCCGCATCGCGTATTCGGACCCAAAAATCGAAACCTGGCCCACTCCTTGGATCCGTGAGATCTCGTCGTTTATGTTGATCGTGGCATAGTTATTGAGAAAGGTCGCGTCGTAGGTGGAGTTGGGGGAGTAGAGGGTGACGAGGAGAAGCGGGAATGAGAGCTTCTTCTTGACCGCGAGGCCGAGACGCTTCACCTCTTCGGGCAGACTCGGCTCCGCCTCCGACACGCGGTTTTGGACCAGTACGTTGGCGATATCGAGATCGGTCCCGACTTCGAAGGAGACGGTCAGCCCCATTTTGCCGTCGCCCGAGTTGACCGATTTCATGTAGATCATATTCTCAACGCCATTGATCTTTTGCTCGATCGCGGTGGCGACGGATTGTTCGACCGCGACGGCGTTGGCGCCGGTATAGGTACCCTGAACATTGACCTGTGGGGGAGTGATCTCGGGGTATTGAGCGATCGGTAGGGTGCGGGCCGAAACGAGTCCCAAGATGACCGTAATGATCGCGATCACCATGGCCACTATGGGTCGGCGGACGAAGAACTCGGCCAATGGTTTAACCTTCGCGCGGGGGTTGCTCAGCGGGTTTTGTGAACTCGAACTCCGTGGGATTCACGACCACTCCGGGCCGGAGTCTGAGCAGCCCTTCGACCGCGACTCGCTCACCCACTCGGAGCCCCGAGGTGACCACGATCTGTTGGCCGACCTTGGGACCGACTTCGATCGCCCGCGCTTCGACCGAGTTATCTTCGCCGATGACAAAGACCCGGGTGATCCCCTGCAGTTCGCTGATCGCTCGCGACGGGATCAGGACGACGTCTTTTAGCTTCTCGGCCGGAAACCGAATCCGCGCAAACATACCTGGGCGCAAGATTTTGTCTGGGTTTGGAAACTCGGCCTCAACCGTGAGGCTCCCCGTGGTCGAGTCCACTTCGCGCTCGCTTTTGGTCCAGCGTCCTCGGTGGTCAAAGAGCGTTCTGTCGGCCAGGATCAATTCGAGATTGACCGGCGAGCCCTCGCCTCGCCCACTCTTCTTGTCGTCATCAAAGGTACGAACAGCTCTGAGGTAGTCGGTTTCGGAAATACTACAGCGCACCGCGATGGGATCCGTGGTCGAGATGACGTTGAGGGGGCCCGCGCTGAGTTGCCCGACGAAGTCACCGACCTGCACCGTGCTGATGCCGATTAACCCCGAAACCGGCGCGTATATATTGGTGTACCCGAGTTCGATCTCCGCGAGCTTGACCTGCGCCCTCGCCACCTTGAGGGCGCTCTGGCTCGCTTCGAAGGCCGCGACGGCTGCGTCGAGATCTTGCTGACTCACCGCTTTCATCTCCGCGAGGGGTCGGATGCGAGCGAGGTCCGATTCCGCTTTGACGAGGGCGGTGTTCGCCGTCGCCTCTTGACCCTGGGCTTGTACGAGCTTCTGCTCAAAGGGTCGCGGGTCGATCTTGTAGAGGAGCGATCCCTTCTCGACCGGGAATCCCTCGCGGAAATGCATCGAGTCAACAAATCCCTCGACGCGTGAACGGATCGTGACGTCGGTCGAGCCGATCGTCTCCCCGACGATTTCGAGCGGGATCGTCACCGACTTGGTCACCGCATTGGTGACGGGAATATCGAGCGGAGCCGCTTGAGGCAGACCCGCCTCTTGGCACCCGACCAGCGCAACCATAGTAAGCCCGACCCCGACTCCGTAGAGCTGCCGCCACCAGCGCTGATCGACCATAAGCCGCGTTGTTTCTCAAAGCTGTCAGTGAATGGAACGATGTCAATTGATCACGAGAGGGCTCGGTACCCAGCGAATCGGGTGAGGACACTTTCGAACTGCCCTCGAGAACCGAATCGGTTCGAGTTAGATTGCAGCCCTTCACGGGTGAGATCGAGCATGCTACGGCCCGCCCGTAGGGCCGTCAATACGCGGCCTGATCCCGGGTTGCGCGCAATTGAAAGAGGCCCACTTTGTCTGAAGAACGTCGCGAGGGTCCCATTGACTCTTCAGACCCCGCCACTTCGTCGTCCGGTCGAGATCCCGACTCGCCTTCTGCCCCTCCCACATACGACGAAGCGCAGGATCGCCAACCGACATTACCGGCTAGAACTAAGAAGCTGAGTCGGCTTTGGCGGCGCCGAGTCAATGGTTTCGCCACGATCTTTATCCTGTTTCCGGCGACCTTGTCCCTCTGGATCTGGTGCTTGGGAATTCTCGAGTACTCGCCGCTGCTTCCCGACCTGCTGCGCAAACCACTCGTTTGGCTCTACCTCTTCGTCCCTCCCCTCGCCTTTGTGGTTCTCCCTCGGAAGAAACGCACGCTCTTTCTCTTCGGCGTTTTGAGTACAGCCATCTTTGCGGCTTGGGTGCTCTTCCTGTCGCCCTCAAACGACCGGGACTGGATTCCACTCCACGCGCGGCTACCTCACGCAACCCGCGAGGGAAATTTGGTGACGATCTACAACATCCGGAACTTCACTTACGAAACCGAAGAGAGATATACGCCGGGTTACTACGATAGGACTTTCGACCTCAACAAACTCAAGTCGCTCGATTTCGCCCTCTCGCACTGGCTACGCGGCGGACAGATCGCCCACTTTCTGCTCTCCTTCGGTTTTGAAGGGGGCGACTATCTCTGTGTCTCGGGTGAGGTTCGGCTCGAACAGGGTGAAAATTACAACGAGATCGGCGGCTTCTTTAAAGAGTTTGAGTTCATCTTGATTCTCGGTGACGAGCGCGACTTGATCGGGCGTCGAGCCGTGATCTCCCAGAATCAGGTCTATCTCTATCCTGTGCGAGTCGAACTGGACTCGCTCCGGGCGA
>CAYZYD010000189.1:0-7464 GCA_964482505.1 uncultured Planctomycetia bacterium
TCGCCGAGTTCTCACTCGAACTTTCCGAACAGGACACTAGCAGCCCGCCCGAAAAGTGCTTTCGATGCGGGAGGCCGAGATTTCTTTGAACTGGCTCGACCCCTTCCCTTAAAGCACCGTACTAAATTGCCTTATGACTAGAGCCGAGGAATTGCCCTCGGCTTGGCCGAATAACCCATGGTCTGACTACTGCATTCGAATGCTAAGGACCGTGACTTTATGGCCGAGGAAGTAGCGCGGAAGAACCCTGCTCTGGACCGAGTTTTGAGTTGGGCCGCAATCTTATTGCCGCTCTCTCTTACTGTATTCTTCTTTGGCTACGCTCCCCAAGTTGCCGAAGGCGGAGCGGTTTCCAAGGCTTGGAACTGGTTTCAGGTCGAGGCGGGGGAGGGGAGCTTCTCCGTTGATCTCTCTTTCAAACTCGACGGTTTGAGTTTGCTCTTCTCCCTAATTATCGCGGGAGTAGGGACTCTCATACTTCTCTACGCCTCCAAGTACTTTGAGAAGCACCCGCACCTCTATCGCATCACAATGTACTTACTTCTCTTTATGCTTTCGATGCTCGGGCTAGTCCTCTCAAACAACCTTCTCGTACTCTTCGTCTTTTGGGAGCTCACGACGATCTTTTCGTACTTCCTCATCGGGACCGATCACCAAAAGGAGAACGCGCGTAGCTCTGCCCTTCAGGCTCTGGTCGTCACCGGGTCCGGAGGCCTTCTGATGTTGGCCGGTTTCGTTGTCCTCGGGCAAATCGGGGGGAGTTACGAGATCGATCAGTTGATCGCTCAGCGGTCTGAAATCGTCGCTTCTTCAAAGTATCCCCTCGCTCTGCTCTTGGTGCTCGCCGGCGCGTTCACCAAGTCGGCTCAGTGGCCGTTTCACTTCTGGCTACCCGGTGCGATGGCCGCTCCGACCCCGATCAGCGCCTATCTCCACTCAGCGACCATGGTCAAGGCTGGCGTGTATCTACTCGCCCGCCTGAATCCAGCCCTGGGTGGTACGACGCTCTGGATGACAATACTCGTGACCTTTGGGGCCATAACTGCCGTGCATAGCGCTATCGTGGCACTACGTTTTACCGACCTAAAGATCGTGCTCGCCTATACCACCGTGACTGCTCTCGGCATCGTCACTCTGCTCCTCGGGATCGGAACCCCGGAAGCGGCGGCCACCGCGGCCGCGTTTATCCTGACCCACTCCCTCTACAAAGGGGGTCTATTTATGGTGGTAGGAATCCTCGACAAACAGTGTGGTTCTCGTGATTACCGTCTAGTCGCTGGGGTCGGCCACTCATTACCGATCACCGCCGTAGCCGCCCTGCTGGCCGGGGTCAGCATGAGCGGTTTGCCTCCAACGATCGGCTTTCTGAGCAAGGAGCTGATGTACGAGGCGACTACCCATATGGGCTGGTTTTCAATCTTTGTCACGCTGGCTGCAGTAGTCGCTAACGCGATGATGGTTCTGCTGACCCTTGTACTTCTACTCAGACCCTTCATGGGCGCTAAGACCGAGAGCCCCAAAGAGCCGCAGGAGGCCAATTTCGCCCTCTGGTTGGGACCGCTCACGCTCGGTACCTTGAGTCTCTTCACCGGCCTCTTCTGTCTTCATGTCGGTACCCAATTCATATTGCCGGGCGCCTCTTCGATTGAGGCTCACCACTACGAAGAGCTGCACCTCTGGCACGGCTTTAACTTGCCGCTTCTCCTCAGTGTTATCACGGTCGGCCTCGGCATCTTTGGCTACCAGAAGCGCGAACTGATCACGCGCGGCATCGAGCGGGCACTCGAGGTGGTGCCGGTTCGCTGTGAACACGGCTATCAGCTCTTTATGACCGCGACCCTCAAGTTTGCTGATTGGCAGACTCGAGCCATTCAGACCGGCCTTTTGCGGCACTATCTCTTTGTCGTCTTCTCTACGATCGCGATTCTGGTCGGGTTTACCCTCGTCGCGCAAGGTGCGATCGAGCTCGTCCCTGACAATTTCCTGGCTCCCAACTATCACGAGGTCGTGGTGCTCGCTCTGATCGTGAGTGCTACCTTTTTCGCGATCCGGCTCCGTTCGCGACTCGCCATGATATGCAGCCTCGGAGTCGTGGGGCTCGGAGTCTCCGCAATCTTCTTCATGTTCGGCGCTCCGGACGTCGCCATGACGCAGCTCATGGTTGAGACGCTGGTTGTGTTTATTGTCGTACTTGTGTTTCTAAGACTACCGGCCTTTGAAGGTAATGATCACCCCGGTCGCGTCGGTCAGGTCCGCGACTGGAGCGTGGCGATTGCGTGCGGCTCGGTGGTGACCCTGACTCTGCTCGCCGTGATCAACACTCCTCTCGACACCTATATGTCTGAGTACTTCTTAACTAAGAGCTATCCCGAAGCCCACGGAAAGAACGTCGTCAACGTTATCTTGGTCGACTTTCGAGGGGTTGACACCATGGGAGAGATCACGGTGTTGACGATGGCTGGCTTGGCTGCATTTGCTCTGATCAAACTCCGAACCTCGCGTAAGGAAGCCTCATGAATTCACTCATCCTGAGGACTGCGGCCCGATTACTCGTCAGCCTCATGATTCTCTTTTCGCTCTTCATGCTGTTGCGCGGACATAACAGCCCCGGAGGCGGCTTTGTGGGCGGTTTGATTGCCGTTACTGGATTCGCGCTCTACTCCCTCGCTCAGGGCCCACAAGCGGTTCGCCAGGCGGTGCGTATCGATCCGAGCCTCATCGCTGTCACCGGCCTTGGGCTCGGGATCGGAGCTGGCCTCTTTGCGCTACTCTGTGGTTCTCCCTTCCTGACGGTGCTCTGGACCGAGATTCCCCTGGGCGACGAACCGATCGCGATCGGTACCGCTCTCTTCTTCGACCTCGGCGTCTACCTCGTTGTGCTCGGGTCGGTTCTTTCGCTGATCCTCGCACTTGAAGAGGAGCAGGTCAGCTGATGGAGACCTTACTCGCCTTTGTGGTTGGCTTCATGGTGACGGCAAGTGTGTACCTGATGCTGAGCCGAAACTTGATCAAGTTCATCATCGGGATGACGCTCATCGGAAACGCTGCCAACCTGTTGATCTTCACCTGCGGTGGACTCACGAGAAGTCTTCCTCCACTGGTGCGGGAGGGCGCCAAAGCACCGCCGCCCGGGGTGGCGAACCCGCTGCCTCAGGCCCTGGTCTTGACGGCCATCGTGATCAGCTTTGGGCTCCTCGCCTTCGCCCTGACCCTCGCCTACCGCGCCTATCAAGAGCTCGGAACCGTCAACACCGACGAGATGCGAGTGGCCGAACCGTTGGGCGGACTCTTCGTGGCTGCGTCTCCAGTTGAATCGAGCGATCCCGAACCCCATTCCCAAGTGAAACCCGATTCAGCTTTGGAAGAATCCGCTGAATCCGACGAGAATCTCGAACTAGAAGAGACCCACGGATGAGCGCGCTTCTTATCTCCCCGGTAGTCGTGCCCTTTCTGACCGCGATTGTCGCCTTCGCGCTCAGGAAACATCGAAACGCCCAACGCTGGGCTAGCGTAACGGGAGCGCTCTTGCTGCTCGCACTCTCGGGCGTGCTCCTTCAGCAAGTATGGACGCATCGAGTGATCTCGGCTCAGATTGGGAACTGGGAAGCACCCTTCGGGATTACCCTCGCCGTCGATACTTTGAGCGCACTGATGGTCCTTGTGACTGCAGTCTGCGGTTTTGCTATCCAAATCTATAGCCTCGCCGATATCGACTCAAACCGCGAACGCTTCGGCTATCACTCGATGTATCACATTTTGATCGGGGGAGTTTGCGGCGCGTTTGTCACCGGGGATCTCTTCAATATGTATGTCTGGTTTGAGGTTCTTCTCATCTCCTCGTTCGCGCTCTTGGTCCTCGGGGGGACTCGCGAACAGCTCGATGGCGCCGTCAAATACGTCGCGGTCAACCTGATCTCAACCCTGCTCTTCATCGGCGGGATCGGGCTGCTTTACGGCCTCACCGGATCCCTCAACTTTGCCGACCTCCACGCGCGAGTCGCCGAGGTTGAAAATAAGGGACTCCTGACGACGGTCGCCGTCCTCTTCATCGTGGCTTTCGGGATCAAGTCCGCGGTGTTTCCCCTCTTCAGTTGGTTACCGGCGTCTTACCACACCCCACCCGTGGCGGTCTCGGCGATCTTCTCGGGGCTCTTAACCAAGGTGGGCGTCTATGCACTCATTCGGATGTTCACGATCGTCTTCTACCACGATCCGGGTTACACCCATACGCTACTGCTGGGGATCGCGGGGTTCACAATGCTCTCAGGAGTCCTCGGAGCGGCGTCGCAGTACGAGATACGGCGCATCCTCTCGTTCCATATCGTCAGTCAAATCGGCTACATGGTGATGGGGCTCGCGCTCTGTTTTGCCACCCCCTTGGCCCTCGTCGGAGCGATCTTCTACATCCTCCACCACATCGTCGTGAAGGCGAACCTCTTCCTCATCGGTGGGGTATGTCAGCATGAAGAGGGAACCGCCGAACTCAGGACACTCGGAAGTCTCTACCGGAACAAGCCGCTGCTCGCCGTCCTCTTTCTGATACCGGCGCTATCCCTCGCGGGCTTTCCGCCACTCTCGGGATTCTGGGCGAAGTTCGCGGTGATTAAAGCGAGTCTCGACGTCGACTCTTACCTGATCGCTTTCACGGCACTCTTTGTGGGGCTCTTCACGGTCTACTCGATGACGAAGATCTGGAGTTACGCCTTTTGGTCTGACCCCGAAGAAGAGCGACCCGCTCGCCCCGCCCTCGGAGGCCGGCAAAAGGTGCTGCTCTACGCGCCGATCGTTTTTCTCGCGATGATCACGGTGTCGATCGGCCTCTTTCCCGGACCACTGATGGCCTTCTCTGAGCGGGCGGCTCAGCAACTCCTCGAACCGACCGACTACGTGACGGCAATTATGGAGGCGAGACCGAAATGAACCTCTTCTTACTCAACGGAATCCTAGCCGTCAGTTGGTGCGCACTCACTGGCAATTTCGGTGGGTTCAACCTCATCACCGGCTTCGCCTTCTCCTATTTTGCTCTCTGGATGGCGAAGCCGCTCTACGACAATGAGAGTTACTTTCGCCGATTTCGCTTGATCTTCTTACTCTGCGCCCGGTTCCTCTACGAACTCGTGGTGAGTAGCTTTCGCGTCTTTTGGGACGTACTCACGCCGAATTTCCGAAGCCAGCCTGGAGTCGTGGTGGTACCGCTCAAGGCCAAAACCGACGTCGAGATTACCGTCCTGTCGAGCCTGATCTCTCTGACTCCCGGCACACTGAGTTTAGACGTCTCTCGAGATCGAACTAAACTTTTCGTCCACGCCATGTACGTCGACGATGTTGATACGCTGAGAGAAGAGATTCGCAACGGGCTCGAAAAACGGTTACTGGAGGCTTTTCGGTGATTTGGAATAGTGTTTACGCGCATCATACCGGGGCTCTCGGAGCCGCGCTCGCGTTTGGGTTTCTCTTTCTGATGGCCGCGATGGTGCTCGCCTTTTGGCGTCTACTCAGAGGTCCCACTCTCGCCGATCGGGTCATCGCGCTCGACCTCATGGTTGTCGAAGTCGTCGCGCTGACGGCGATCTATTCGGTCGCGACTCGCGAGTCCGCCTTTCTCGACGTCGGAATTGGAGTCGCTCTCGTCGGATTTTTGGGTACCACCGCCTTCGCTCGTTATCTCGATGCGAAGTACGAACTCGGGATTACCCTGAAGGATTGAACGATGATCGAGTTCCTCACCGCGTTCTTACTCGTTGCCGGCATGCTCTTCATCTTCGTCGCCGCCCTTGGAGTTGCGAGGATGCCCGACTTCCTCATCCGAATGCACGCTTCGACTAAGGCGGGTACGCTCGGAGCAGGATTGCTCCTGACGGCGGTTGCGCTTCACTTCGCCCAAACCGACGTTACTTTTAGGACCCTCTCGACGATCTGCTTTCTCTTCTTAACTGCGCCGATCTCCGCCCACCTTATCGGTCGCTCGGCGTACCGGTCGGGGATCAAACTCTATCGAGGAACTTGCCTCTACACGCTCGACGACGTCTATCCCCTCACCGACGACGAGCCCCCGGAGACCGATTCTCCCGAGGAGAGTCGCGCCAATTCAGCCGCTGAAGAAGAGCCCCAAACGGCCTAAGGCGTCCCGACCGATTCGACTCCGCGCCTCGTTCTACGGTGTGCAGCTGAGACTATCGCCGGTCGGATCGGTTCCCGGAGCCGGAAACGGCGGGGGTGGGGGAGCGCCGCCGGAGAAGAGGTAGTTGAGCAGGTAGATCGCATCGGTGATCTGGAGGTTTCCGGTATCGTCGACATCCGCGGCGTCGAAACAGCTTGGTTCCGGTCCCGATTGAAAGAGGTAAGTGAGGACGCCGATAGCGTCGGCGACGTTGAGAGAATTATCGCCGTTAAAGTCGCCGCGGATAAAGCTGGCCGGCGACCCTTGAATCTCGAGCGCGCAGGCGGTCGGTGCGCTCTCCCCGACCGAGTCTCTACCCAGAACCGTGTACGCTCGGGGACCGAGCGGAAGACCGACATCGGTATAGGTTTCGAGGCCGCCGGCGAGAACTTGGATCACCACACCACCCCGTTTGATCACCACTTCATCGTAAGGCACCGGCTCTTGCCAAGTCAGCGTGACAGTCAAGGGGGTGGCCTCCTCGCAGGTCAGGTCGACCGGGCTCGCGACCGGGTCGGACGCCTTGAGTTCGAGGATTTGCGGCAGTGATCCCGACGAGCCGACCACAAACAGAGAGCTTTCGTCGCGGATTATTCCGTAGACATTGCTCATCGCCGCTTGGTCGAGGTCGATCCGCTCTCCGGTGACCAAGCCTTGTTCGAGGGTGATTTCGGTCGCAAACGTGATCATCGTTTCATCCGGTTCAGCCGTTGTCGCGGTGATCGTTCCTCGAGTTGAGTCGACGCTCAATCCGAGATTAAAGACAAAGGGCTGAAACGGAGGGTTCGGGTGGGGAAGACTCTGTTCGAGTTGAAGTTGAGGCGAGAGCTCCCAAAAAGTATCGGCATTGCGTTCGAGGAACCAGAATCGGTCCGTCGGCGCGTCCCAACTCAGACCGACCGGGTAGGTGAGGGCATCTCCGACGGCAGGCCCTGGAATCGTGATCTGTGTGGGGGGCGAAATAAAGAGGCCGCTTAAATCCTGCACCGCGACCAGAAAGTTCTGGGGTTGGAGAAAGGGAGCCGGGACCTCCCAGGAAATTGACCAGAGTTCTGAAGTCGAGCCGTTCACTCGGACTGCGAGCGCCGCGACCTGGAACGGCGGCGGGATGCATTTCAGCCACGACTACGGCTTCGGCCTCGTCGACGCGACGGCGGCCGTCCGGCTGGCCGAGACTTGGCCCCTGCAGCGCACCTTCCACAACCAGGCCTCGGTGACGAAGAGCGCGTCGCCGGGCCTGACGATTCCCGACAACGCGTCGAACGGCGTCAGCATCTGATCGCGATTGCTGTCGGCCGGATCGT
>CAYZYD010000190.1:0-7435 GCA_964482505.1 uncultured Planctomycetia bacterium
CGGAGCAGCACTCGAGCGATACTCGCTTGGCAAGAGAGGAGTTGCTCATAGGTAAGAGTATTGGCGAGAGAAACCTGTGCGGTCGACCCTTCAATACCCCCCTGCGTCCACACCTTCGTAGGCAAGGCGAGGCAGAGAAACAGTATGAAGAGGGGCTGACGCAACATCGATCGCTCGGCTACACCAATCTAAAGAGTTTTCGCAGGAGCCACTCCGTCGAGAGGATCGCAACGAACAGGAGAAGCAACCAGCGGGAATCCCAGAGCGATCGGTTTTCCGCGGGGACAGCGACCTCCAACTGGTAAGTCGAAATCTCGTTCGGAAGCTTTTGGAGCTCCGCGATTTCGTAGTAACGCCCACCCGAGAGTTCAGCGAGCCGTTCGAGCCGCGACCGGTCCATCCGAGGTTGGGCGAACTCGAGCTGCGGCACCACCACGCGAAAATTGGTCTGAGCCTTCTCGCTCTCGCGATCCTCAATCCACATCCGATACTGCCCCAACTCTCGAGTCTCGAAATTCGCTTCGAAGAACTCCGGCCGACCCAAGGTCTGTATCGCCGAAATCTCTCCACGCGACTCCGGAACCGGTTCACCCTCTTCGTCGAGACGCTCGTAGTGGATCGTGTACTCCTCGAGGGTCAGCGGTTTCAGGTTATTGTCGAGGACGCGGGCGAGCACACTGACCGAAGAGCCCAAGGTATACTCTTGCTGATCGGTCGAGATTGAGTAGCGAGTCTTCTCGCCAAGCCGACTCGCAGCCACGAAACGGATCACCTGTCCCCAGAACCGGTAAAAATATCGGTTCCCCACTCCGAGACGCCAACGCCAGGTCTCGTCGGTCAACGAGACAAAAGTTCGGCCTCGTCCGAAGTACTGGTAGGCAAAAATCGGGCGCGGTTCATCTTTGATGTTTGATTCTCGGGAGTGGACGGCGAGTGGCACGGCCCCTCGACGCAGTGACTCGACCTTGGCGTACCAGTAAAGGCCCGGCAGACGAACGCTGCTTGGCCCGTGCTCCTCCCAGAGTTCGAGATTGCGCTCAGTATCGGCGACGAGCTGCATGACGGGGTGTTTCTGCCCTTCGGGCGTCAGACTCAGGAAGAATTCATCGGTGAGATTTGCCGCCCCGAAGTAGGCCGAACCCGAGTCATCGAGCACGATTGGCAACAAGCGTTCGAGCACCGTGCCCCGGTACTTCTGCGGCATATGCCACATACCGCTCATAAAGACGATTCCCCCACCGTAGTCGTCTACGAATTCGACGAGCCACTCCTTCTGCCGCTCGCTCAACGTATCCGGGTGCACGTCGCCGAGAATGACAACGTTGTATTCGAGCAACTGCTCTTTGCTGCTCGGGAACCGATCGATCGGCGAGAGCCCGGGCGAACTCAGTTGCAGAAACTGGGGATCCGCCGAGGTCAGCAGCACGTGCGCCTGCATCGTCGGATCTCGCGTGAGAGCGTGAGAGAGATAGCGGTACTCGAACCGCGGAGGGCCGTCGACGAAGAGCACCTTGATCTTACCGCTCAGGACCGTGATCTGCCGATCATCGAAGTTGTTGTCTTCGAAGAGCTCACCGTCTTGAACCGGTATCTCCACCCGGACGGTAAATTTGCCCGGGAACTTTGGCTGGAATTCGATCCGGTGTGTCTGGGGCTCTTCGCTCTTTTCGAGTCGGATGTATTTGAATTCGGGACGGCGAGCCCGACCCCGTTCCGGAATCAGCGAAAGCTCGACCCGAACCTGTCCCTCAAAGCCTTGAGAGATCACTTGAAAGTCGACGGGAACGACATCGTTTTCGAGGACCTTCTCTGCGACATCGAGGCCGAAGACCCGAATGTCACGCGGCTCGTCCGCGTTGCCGATGCCGACGGGGAAGATCGGGACTTCGCGACGACCGAGCCGTTCCGCGGCCTCTTCAGGACGCAGTCCGCCCCCATTGTCTCGGCCGTCTGAGACCATCACGATCGCCGAGACCGTCTCCCCTCGGAGTTCATTCACCGCGTCGTAGATCGCGTCGCCGATATTGGTGATCTTACCGCGCAGATTGACCGTCTCCGCGTCGAAGTCGAGCGAGGTCGAGTCCGCATCTCCGGGATCGATCGGGGTGTAATCACCGACCTGTTTCAAGTTGTTCGAGAAGGTGAGGAGTCGCACGTTGCCCTTCTCGCGCAGCCGGTTGATCAGATTGAATTCTTGATTGCTGAGAGTGCGTTTTACGATGTCGAGACGAGTCATGCCATCTGCGTAAGACCCCCCGGTGATCTCATTGATAGCGGCGAGACTCGCCGGGTCGGAATACCGATCGGTGATTCCCATCGAATAGGAGTCGTCGACGAGAAAGAGAATGTGCGAGTTCTCCTTCTCAACCCGTTCCCGAACCAGCATCGGTTCAAACAAGAACGCACAGATCAGGAGAATGGCGGCCACTCGGAGCGTGGTGAGAAGAAGCCGCTTCCAGAAGTCGAAGTGCGATGTTTCGCGGCGGTAGATCCACCAGGTCGCGAGGATAACTCCGGGGACAAGCACCATAAAAACGACCCAAGGATCGGGCGCGTGGAGCCAGTCGATACGCGTTTCGAGATTGGAGCTACTGTTCTGCATGGAGAACTCGATTAACCTCTCAGAGTAAGCGCTTCAGACCTCGGTTGACGGTTCTCGTCCTCGGTGGTCCCGTTGGCGATTCAGTACCGCTCGCGATTCCCGTTCCGCGGTCAATTCCATCCCGTACGATTCAACCATTTGAACCCGAATCAGCTCACTCCCACCGCCGTTTGACGGATGCGTCGCCCTGCAAAGAACCGGGCCAAAATTGCCTCCGCTAGCATCAAAGCCAGCACCGCGTAAAAAAGAAGGCGCCAAATCTCTCCGCCCGGTCCCGCCGCGACTTCCTCGCTGCCCGCACTCGTGCGCTCGCCGATGCGAATTCCAGTGTAGAGCTCGGCGAGCTCGAGGTCGCGTATTCTCTTTAAGTCACCCTCGTCAGGATTCGCATTGACACTGAGCCACCACGAGTACTGATCCGATTCGGTCCCGCGCTCGCCAAACTTAAGCTCGTAGTGGCCGGGCTCCTGTTGTCCGGGCACGAAGAGATCGAACGTCTTTGAGTCCGCCCGCGGTTCGAGATTGAGTCGAGCTCCCCCACCACCGTCCGGTCGCAGCAAGAAGACACGAGACCGGTAGTCTTCGACGATAGCCCTCAGCGGTTCCCCGACGCTGAGATTTCGGCGCGTTCCGCCGTCTTGAATGAGAAACGGCAGAGAGTCGTAGATCAGTCCGAGCTGAAGGTGGAGGCGAGCGAGATTATTCCAAAGATTGTCGGCGTCGGAAGCGATCGTGACGATTCGGCCGCGGCCGACTCGCCCTTCCACGATAAACGGCGTCGACGAGAAGTCTGTGAGGCGGGCTATGACGTCCTTCTCGGGAACCGTATCACGAGGGGTCCAATAACCGCTGACCGCCGCCAGGCCGAGTTCCGAGTTTGGATCCTCGCGCCAGAGCTCAACCGCGGGGTGGTCTCCCTCCCCGATTCGAATTCCAAAGTAGAGCTCACGAGTCTTGTCGACGATCGAACGGCCGAGCGCGTAAGGGAACCAGCCTTCGCCTGATCGAAACGCCTGCTGATTGTAGGAATTGGGGTCGACGCGAGGGCCCAAGAAAGCGAGCACGCCGCCGCCGGCTCGCAAAAACTCCTCGATCTGGGCGGACTCAGCCTGCGAGAAGCTCGGCACATCGACGAGGATCAACACCTTCACGTCCGAGAGATCGGTGCGCAGGAGATTCTCGGCGGGCACGGTCTCGACATTGTAGGGAGTGAGCCGGTCCCCGCGCACTGCGAGTCCTTCGCGCAAGGCGACTCGCACCGGAATCGCAGCGCGCCCGCCGTCAGCAATCACGACCTCGAGAGCTTCGAGCGCCTCGACCACGAGAAACCGGCGGTTGTCCTCCTCGAGGTCATCCGATTTGAGCCACACTTCAACGCGGGCCGGCCCCTGATCACGAAAGACGTAGGGGAAACTCACCTGCTTGCTCTGGCCCGGCTCGAGCTGCAAGGTTCGCGAGCCCTGGATCGAGCCGTCGACCCAAAACTCCGCTTCGAGACCCGCGAGCACATCGTTCGAGCGATTCTCGACCATCGCATTGAATTGGGTGCGCATATCGACTGAGACGAGGCTCGACTGACTCTCGAGCTGGGTGACGCTCGCGTTCCGCGGTCTCGGGGGGCCGAAGGGGTGCAGAATGATGCGAACTTTGAGTTCCTCGAGCTTGGCGAGTGCTTCGCGAATCCCGGTCTCGACACCATCGTCTGGAGTGACCCAGTCGCGACGTTGCAAATCGGTGTAGAGATGCACCTCCCAGGGGAGAGTCCCCACCTTCCCTTTGGAACTGGCGATCCAATTCGCGACCTGTTCGAGAGTGGCGGCGACGTCAAAGGGTTCGTAGATCAGGTCGATCGAATCGAGTCCCAGCGTCGGACGCGTTTCGGTGACGGGTTGTGGATCATTAAATAGTGGTTCGGGAAAGCCACCCGCGAGAAAGACCCCGTAGACGTCGCCCTTGTTAAGGCTCTTCTCCATCTGCCGCTTGATCCGGTCAATCGCCTGAAAGAGAAGGCTGCGGCCCGCCTCTTTGAGCCCCATGCTGTAGGAGCGATCGACGATGTAGATCTCGGCTTTGCGGTTCGCGACCAGGTCGGAGACAAAATCGTCTTCGAAATTGGGTCGGAGCATTCCGAAGATGAAGATAAGCACGATGAGGGTTCTGACGAGCAGCAGGAGCCAATTCTCGAGCTGCAGTCGTCGCCGGTTCTTGCGCATCGCGCGGAGCAAGAACTCCATCGCCGCCCACTCGATCCGCCGGTAGCGCTGCCGGTTGAACAAGTAGATGAGAATTGGGATCGACGCGAGCGCGAGGAAAGGCAGAAACCCGGGGTTGATCAGGTTAAATCCGAAGATCGACTGGGGGGTCAAACTCATCATCGAATCGAACCCGCCCTCTGAGCCAGAAACTCTGTCAGCACCACGTCGAAGCGTTCCGCAGTGTCGACGAGTTGGTAGTCGATTCGCAGACCTCGACAGAGACGCTTGACCGCTTCGAGGTGCTCCTTGACCTCGGTGAGATAAGCCTCGCGAAGCGTGGTCGGATTGGCGAGGAGATCTTCGAACTCCTCCAACCCCTCAAACATGGTCATTCGTTGAAATGGAAAGGTCAGCTCTTGAGTATCCATAACGTGAAAGACCATCACTTCGTGACCTTCGTGACGCAACCGACGCAAACCGTAGCGGACCTTGTCGACTTCGTCGAAGAGGTCGGAGATCAAAATGATCAGACTCCGACTTCTCACTCTATCACCGACACGGGCTAGCACTTCCCCGAGATCGGTCTTCGCTCTGCCCGGCTCAGCCGCAAGAGCGCTCACCATGTTGCGGAGGTGCGTCGGATTTGACGAGAGCGGAACCTGTTCTCGAATCCCTTCGTCAAACACAAACGCACCGACCGAATCGCGCTGCTTAAGGATCAAGAAAGCGAGGGCGGCGGCGAGAGTGCGGCCGTAATCGAGCTTGGTCATCGCACCCGACCCAAACGCCATCGACTCGCTGGCATCGAGCAGGATTTGGGTGCGGAGGTTGGTCTCTTCCTCGTACTGCTTGATGTAGTAGCGATCGGAGCGACCGTAGACCTTCCAGTCGATATGTCGAATGTCGTCGCCAGGAACGTATTCACGGTGTTCGGCGAACTCGACACTCGCGCCGCGGTAGGGGCTGCGGTGCACCCCCGAAATGAAACCCTCGACAATCAGTCGGGCTCGGATTTCGAGACGGGCGATCTTCGCGAGCTGGTGGGGATCGAGGTACTTGGAGGTTGGATCCTCAACCATGAGTGGGGGTTTCCTCGATGAGTCGGGTCACCACCGAGTCCGCCGTGATCCCCTCAGCCTCGGCCGCGAAGTTTGTCAGGATTCGGTGGCGAAGCACCGGATGGCTGACGGCTTGGACATCTTCGTAAGAGACGTGCGATCGACCCTGGAGGAGCGCTCTCACCTTCCCGCCGAGAATCAGGTACTGACCCGCCCGAGGGCCCGCCCCCCAGGAGATGTTCTCTTTGACGAAGGCCGGCGCTTCGTGCGTGGTGACGCGGGTGGCTCGGACGAGCCTCAGCGCGTAACGAATCACCTCATCAGCGATCGGAACTCGGCGCGCGAGCTTCTGCAACTGCAAAATCTCCTGAGACGTCAAGTGCTGGCTGAGGTCGACCTCACCCCCCGAGGTCGTCCGCTGCATGATCTCGAGCTCTTCCTCTGCGCTCGGGTAGCCAACCTTGATATTGAACATAAAGCGGTCGAGCTGGGCTTCGGGGAGCGGATAGGTCCCCTCCTGCTCGATCGGGTTTTGGGTCGCGAGCACGAAGAAGGGCGCGTCGAGCCGGTGCTGGTTTCCGCCCACCGTGACTTGTTTCTCCTGCATCGCCTCGAGGAGCGCGGCCTGAGTCTTGGGCGGGGTTCGGTTGATCTCGTCGGCGAGGATGACGT
Organism: uncultured Planctomycetia bacterium; assembly: GCA_964482505.1. Taxonomy (GTDB): domain Bacteria; phylum Planctomycetota; class UBA8108; order UBA1146; family JAJFFE01; genus CAYZYD01. Next base: position 6,528 of record CAYZYD010000190.1, read on the forward strand.
TTGCGAAAATGGGGCCCCGCAGAAACTGAAAGCGACGCTGACCCGTGGCGGGATCATCTTGAATCACCTCGGTGCCGGTGATGTCAGACGGCATGAGGTCGGGGGTGAATTGAATCCTCGAAAAGCTCAGCGACATCGTCTGCGCGAGCGAGCTGATCATCAGCGTCTTCGCGAGCCCCGGGACGCCAACCAGCAGACAGTGACCTCCCGCGAAGAGCGCGATCAAGAGCTGTTCGACGACCTCGTCCTGTCCGACGATGACGCGACCGAGCTCGGTGCGGATATCTTGGGCCGCTCCTTGAATCTTCTCGAAGTACTCGGCTTCATTCTCAGAGAGGGAATCCCCGTTTTCGGCAGGTTGAGGTGCGTCTACGTCCATTGTGGTCTCAGGCTCCAAACTGGATTTGAGAGGGTGTCAATATCGGTCCATATCGGCTCTCCAGCCGTCCGCCCGAAATGTCAGGTCATTCGAGGCCGGAGATATTGCGACGTCCGAGACTCTGCCAGAATTTGCCGCATTACCAACACGACGCAGTCTCGCAGGCTCGGCGGCCCTACCTCCGCGCCCTCACTCAGAAACACTCTGTCAGCAAGCTGCGACGGTCCGGCAAACTCCGGAGTGTGCCTGCTCACAACAGCCGGCCCTCGCTGGGCACGCGCTGCTCGGTAAGAACCCGATTCGGATTCACTTGGAGGCGGGTAAGACTCACAATCACGACCTCGTCGAGGCCTGTGGATCGATTGGGAAGCAAGCATACCCGGGCCCTGAAATCGAAGAAACCATTATCCCTTCGCGCGATTTCTCGATCTCTCTTCTCCACTATCGACCGAACTCCCGCCGTCACACAGTCGGGGATCACTCTAGTAATTTCTCTCCTCGCACAAGTTTGGCCCGACGACCTTCCACC
>CAYZYD010000191.1:0-7405 GCA_964482505.1 uncultured Planctomycetia bacterium
GAGGGCGATCATATTGGTGACGACCGACTGGTCAGGAATGACATGATGGGGCATACGCTGAAGCGAGAGTTTGACCACCCAGCTTTCGCGCGGAAAGACATCCACGGAGCTCGTCTTAAATCCCTCGGCTTGAGCATAAATTTTGTTTCCGTACTCCTTGATCTTGGCGACATAGGGAGGGCCCGGGAGCGGGGTCCCGTCGACGAGAACCTTAGCGAAGTGCGGAATCACATCGATACGGACGGGAATCTTGAGTCCCACCGTCTCGGGTGCGAAAGGGAAGTCGGTGACGAGCCGTCCGTAATAGGCGTTGGCCTCCATGATGTCGCCCGCTTCTTCTGCCTTCTGGGCGAGCTTGTAGAGCTCGGTGGCGGCTTTGAGGTAGCGACTTAAGAACTCTAAATCTCTTTCGATCTCCGGGCGTGCGCTCGGCGAGAGTCGATCAAGCGGAATCTGGCTGTAGATCTCGTAGGCGCCCTGGTAATCACCCTTGTTCCGCAGGGTCGCGGCGCGCGTTAGCGAAGCCTCGACGTTGTACTTGGGTTCTAAGGGGGGCTTGTGAGGTTCTCGTTTTTGCTTTTCAAGTTGCTTGAGCTCGAGCTGCGTGACGAGGTGGTGGTGAATCTCTTCCATCGACGGCAAGAGGAGGCTGTAACGATAGGTATGTTCGAGGGCGAGCAGGTCCTGTTTAGCCGCTTCGACCTGCCCGGCTTGAATCTTCGCTCGAGCTCCCACGAGTGCGTCAGCATAAGCGGTACGCGCTTTTACTTCGTAAGCGGCAAGCCCGATGGTAGAAAGAAAGATCCCCATCAGAACCGCCTTCAGGATCAGATTAGAAGCGGACTTCTTCTTGTCGCGCTTGGGCTTGAGGTCGTTGAGGATCGAGAACCACTTCCTCGAAAGTCCATTGTCGAGGGTCTGGATTCTCTCGACCACCTTGCGGAGATTGTTGACCTCCCGACGACGGCGGTAGAGCTCAGCCGACTTCTGATAGTACTCGAGCGCTGGCTTGGATTGGGCAGAGGCGGCGAGGAGGTTGCCGCACTCAAAGCAGAGTGTCGCGTCTTCAGATCTCAATCGCTGTAACTGCATGATCTTGGTCGAGCCGAACTCGAACTGTTTCGAGTCGTAGACCGTGTCGAGAAAGACGCGAATCTGCTTGAGGTACTCCCTCTCGTTACCCTCTTCGAGTAGCAGCTCGCAGAGCCCCGCCAGGGATTCGAGATGGTTCGGGACGAGTTCTAGATGCTTTTCGAGATAGAGCCGCTGGTCTTCTTTTTCTCCCAACTGCCCCGCGAGCTTGGCGAGGTCGCGGTAGTGCGCGGCTAGGATCCGTTTGGGTGCATTCTTGCGCTCGAGGTGAGCGACCACCCGTTTGTGGATCTCGATATCGTCGGGATCGTCTTTGAGGACACTCTGGTAGACGTAAAAGAGCTGGTTCTTCTTAAAGCTCTGCTGCAACTTCTCGAGAAGTCGACGTTTGTCCTCGGGACTTACCCGCGCGATCAGCCCCCCTTCGATCAAAGCGCGAGTAGTATTCAGAACGAGGAACTCCGGTACCGGCGAGACTTCGAGTATTTCTTGGAGCGTCAACTCCCCGTTGATCGACGAGTAAATCTGACGGATCCGGGCCGGGTCGAGTCCCTCTGAGTTTTCGAAGCTTTCGAGATCGGAAGGGGGGCCCGTGGGCGCAAAAATCTCCATCCGAGTTGGAATGGCATGGAGAATTCGTTGCCAATCGTCTTCTCGGCGGGCGACCTCCATCAAGAGCGAGTTGATCGGAATCGAGAGGGAGTCGGTGAGTTCTTGATTTGAGAACTGAAGTTGCTCAGCTTTTATCGGAGCGATTTCGAAGTTGTAAGTCGCTCCTTCCCAGAGAAACACTTCAAAGATATGTTCGAGGAAGTGCTCAGCGATAGACTCCTGCACGCTCTCGGCGGTTATCAGATGACGTTCGAGTAAGACATCCCCGGGGCAGCGGTGCCCGAGCACGGTGGAGAGGACATTCTTGAGCTCGTTCGGACTCAGGACCTTGAGCTTCCTCAGGATCTGTCCCAAGACCTCGCTGCGATACGGTTCTTCATTCAGAAGAAAGACACGACCTGCCCGCAGGGCCAGCCGCCGCCGGTTGGTGCGGTGGTGGACCGTCAGGATTCCTTCTTGCTGATTGAGGGCAAGAGTTTGGAATATATTAGCGAGAGGTAGATTTCTGGTATCGCCTGTGAGCACAGTTCAATTTCGCCAAGGATGTGATTAGGTATTCTGAGGAAGATACCTCGCTACCCCGCCATCCGGCAATTAGACCCCGGTCTCTCCGGGCCCCGCCGCTGGCTCCGCCATTCTGTAAACAGCTCTGGTTCGTAGATTTTTGTCGGCACCCCTCCCCCTCCGGCGTCGGTTTTACCGAGCCTGCGACTAAACCGATCGTGGCCGGAATCCGATCAAATGTCTGGTAATGACTTGGAGTGCAGATGGCTGAGCAAATCGGAAATAGCAGTCTCGACGGGCAACCCGGTGAGAACGACCTTTCAGATCTTTATCGGGCAGCCGGGGAAGCCGATTTCGCCCAAGCCCTATTGGGGACGCTCAAACGTTCTCTCGGGTCCGATAAGGTCACGATCGTCGTCAACGACAAAGACGTGCCACGCGTCACCTACTCGACCGTTCTCGACGGCCGCGGGATCGGTGACCTAGCGCCGGCGACGGTTCGGGCGGTCTTCGAGACGATTCACCAGGGCGGCGTGGCCAAGCCGCCGGGCCTCGGTTGCACGATCTATGCGGCGGCGGAGCTCCGGTCGGGCGACTCGCTGGCTGGTTGGGTGTGGCTGCACGAAGCGGTAGATTCCGAGGAACTCAATCGGGTAGCCACGCGGGCCGGCTGGGTTCTCGGAAGAATAAACCGGCAGACGCTACTACAGGACGAGCTAGATTTGATGCGAGCGAAGCTCGAGTCGATCAATCAGATCGGCGAGTTACTCGGTTCGCTCGACCTCGAAGTGCTGCTGACAAAGCTGATGGAGCTCTCACTCTATATCGTCGAGGGTCAGGTCGGGTCGATTATCTTGATCCGCGAGAGCGATGGCGAAGTCGAGAGCCCGATTGAATGGGGACTTCCTCTCTCTCTCTCTCGGAGCTTTCGAAACACACAGGGCGAGCCGATATATTCGCAAGTGATCGAGACGGGAGAAGCGGTTGCGATCGGAGACTTCCAGAGCAGCACCGACTACGAGATCGTCGACGCCGACGTCCAGCTCGATTCCTATCTCTGTATCCCGCTCATATCCAAAAAGCGTGTCCTCGGAGTCATCAACCTGATCAACTCTTCTTACACCGAGATGGATCGGGAGATTCTGATGACAATTTGCGGGCTAGCCGCAACCAGTATCGAAAACGCAATGCTCTATCAAGACTCGATCGAAAAGGAGCGCTACAAGGAGAGCCTCAAAATCGCGCGCGATATCCAGAAGAAGCTCTACCCGGAGCGCGCTCCTGAGATTCGCTGGCTCGATATCGCAGCTCGTACGGAGTCTTGTGACGAAACGGGGGGGGATTACTACGACTACTTTGTACACAAGGACGGCAGCGAGCTGACTCTCGTGATCGGCGATGTCTCCGGGCACGGAATTGGGGCCGCGCTCCACATGGTGGCGGCCCGAGCCGGATTGCGTTCAGTGCTCGACCAAAACGTCGACCTCTCGCACGTGTTCCAAAGCGTGAATGAACAGCTCGAAACGGATATGGAGATCGACCAGTTTATGACGATGTTCATCTCTACTTTTCGAGCACTCGGAAAGGAGCTTGTCTACGTCAACGCTGGTCACGACGCCCCCTGTGTCTACCGCAAGAAGTCCCAAGAGGTCGAAGAGCTCGGAGCGACGGGGATCCCACTCGGTCTCTTCCCGGGTCAAGAGTATCGACTTGGTAAGTGTGAGGGGCTGAGTTCCGGGGATGTCTTTCTGGCCATGACTGACGGCGTTTGGGAGGTCCACAATCCCAACGGCGATATGTTGGGTAAGGAGGCGCTCGTCGAGATATTCTCCAAGCACAGCTCGGAACTGACGAGCGCGAGCGAGATCGCGCAAGCCATTATCGACGATGTCAACGACTATACCGCGGGTGAGTCGGCCCGTGACGACGTCACGTTGGTAGTGGTCAAGGCTCGCTGAGTTGCGAGACTCGTAGGACGGGGCGGATGACTGGAGCGAAGCAGTGAAACGCGGTCCCCGAGTCACGGGCTCGGTATTATCGCCCTAGGATCTGGATGAATGTCTTGAGGATGTCGCGGTCGAGTTGACCGTTCATATCGACGGTCATGGTCTTGAGCGCGTCGTAAGTGGAATAGGCTGTCCGGAACTGTCGACTCGTCGTCATCGACGAGAAGATATCAGCGATCATCGCGATCCGGACCGAAAAGTTGATCTCGTCTTCGATAAGCCCTTGCGGATAACCGGTACCGTCTAAGCGCTCGTGATGGCTGAAGATCACCGATCGAGCGAGCTCGGGAACCATTTGGACCTTGTCCACCGCGGCCAATCCAAGCGCCGGATGCTTTTTGATCAGATCCCACTCCTCAAATGAGAGCGGTCCCGACTTAAACAGCAGCGACTCGGGAATCTCAAGCATGCCGAGATCCATAAAGAGAAGACCCAACCCCAAGCTCTCGAGATCACTCTGCGCCATTTGGTAGTGTTTGGCCAGAGCGAGCCCAAACTGGCAGACGTTGAGAGAGTGCGTGTAAATCGTGGGCATACTAGCCATGGCCGACATCAGAGAGTGGAGGGCCTTTTTGCCCTCGTGCTGCAACCGGATGGACTGCGAAACGAGCGTCTTGGCGGTGGTGAGCGTATTGTAGTGGATCGGGGTCCGAATCAACTGCTGCGCGACACTTGCCGAAGATTCGTAAAAGGTCTGGCACTTACGCTCGGGCCCGACGGTTGGATCGTCGAGCAAGTTCTTGATAACGTCTCGGAGATAGGTCCAGTAGCTATCCACCTCTTCAGGCGCGACATAGAGAATATCGATGCCATTGTCGAGAAGCGCCTTGCGCTGCGTTTGCGTAAAAGGCAACTTCTCGCGTCGATAGAGAAGAAACTCGCTCTCGAGGTAGGTAAAGAGTCGAAACGGCAGAGTAGAATTGAGTCGCAACGTATCGACTTGAACTTCGAGATACTTGTTACGATCTGACTCTTTGGGCCGATTGCTCGACCTCTTTGTTCCTATAACCATTGGGCATGCCTGCTCTCAGCCTAGAGTACCATCGAGCCCTTCGCTCCGGCTAAGCGACCACCTCGCTAAAATTGATAAGCCCGATCCAATGAGCTAGTTGCATTTCTTTCTAGTTCTTGCTGATCGCCTAGTCGCTCCCAACCGATAACGATGCAACCCGTTCTGAGTGGGGAATTGAAAGGAGAAGCGATGCAGATAAGTCCAAGTGACAACACGCTTGGTGCTTCGCTCTTGTCTCGAGCTAACAATCCACAGATCGCGCGGCGTGAAGTTCCGTCGAGTGATAAGGGTTTGGTTCAAGCGCGGAGCGTCACCCAAAACTCGATCACGAGCCAACCGGCTCGGCCGAGCCAGTCGCTGGCGATTCAAGCCCAGCCGTTTCGTCCCAATTTCGGGGACACCAATGGGGGCGCCACCCCCGCCCCCGCGACGAGCACCAATCCGATACTCGGTGATGTCGACGGAGATGGAGAGCTCAGTTTCGCGGACGGCAAAGCACTCCTAGGTATGCTTTTCAGCGGTCAAGGTGGATCGTTCAGTCGATCAAATGACGTCAATGGCGACGGATCCCTCAACATCGCCGACGTCATCAATCTCTTTGATCAACTTCGTGGTAAGAGTGCATATAACCCTTAGACTTGAGTCTGGACGAGGGAACGTCCAGTGACGAGGCGAGCAGGATGCTCGCCACTCTCATTATTCGATCCTCAATACTTATCAAATCATAGATCGAATCAAAAACTGAGCAGACCCGAAGCTGACCTCTGAGCTGAGTCAACTTGAGGTCTTTCGCTCTCCGCCCCCTACCTTGTGAGCGACTGCGAAGCCAGAAGCTTACCCACATAGTGCCGCGACCCACCTGTGCGGACCGAGATACTCCACTCCCACGGCGAGACTCTCGATTCTTCAGAGCAAAATTGGGGAGCTCCTCGAGGCATGGTAGCTTGGATCAATATGGCTCTTCCGTCGCAACTATGGTCACGGGTGAGCTCTACTTGCGGCCCGCCAGCATTCGGTAAGACCGAATATCAGATGGTAGGGAGTACTGCCGGGGAGTTCTGAGACCGACACTTCGCCATGAGCGTCTCGGTGTTCGATCCAAAACCCGTCTTCTCTCAAGAAGCGCTCCTGCAATTGCCGCCACGCTTCTTGAAGAGCGGGCGCGGATGCACTCACCGCCCGGAGGGATTCCGATTTGAGACGTTCGAGTTGCGGCCAGATTCGGCGTGAGAGTTTCTTTGCGGATCCACCCTGGGTTACTTCGTCGACCACATCCCCGTCGCGGTGACCGAACCTATCGGCCCAGGTGTGGAGCCCCTCCGCGATTCGAAGGGCGTCCGGCTGTGAGTAGAGTGCAGCGTACTCGCGAAGCAACCAAGACCATTCGTAGAGGTGTCCCGGCTCGACGATCTCACCCTGTTCGGGATGCGGGCGCCAATCGTCTGTGAAGAACTCAAGCAGCGGGGGTTCTCCTCGAGCCGTGAATCTTTCGAGCAGCAACTCGTAGATTTCTCGAGCTCTGTGCGCCTGGTCGAGTCCGAGCCTCTCGACGGCGAGGAATGCCTCGAGTAGATGCATGTGCGGGTTTTGTCTTCGAGTTCGCAGGAGCGGATGTCCTTCGCGGTCCGTCGCTTCGACGTAGCCTCCCCGGCGAGAGTCCTTCAATCGGTCGACGTATTCGAGGCTTTTCTCGAGCCAGCGATGGACTTCCGTGTCCCCAGTCGCGCGGGCGAGGTGCGCAAGGGCGAAGATCGAGAAGGCTTGGGTGTAGGTATCTTTGGTTTCGTCATGGGGTTCCCCGCGAGGTGTGGTCTTGAAGACCCAACCACCAAATTCAGAGTCCCAGAAGTTGTTGCATGTGTAGAGAAAACCCCGGTTGGCCAGGCGGAGCAACTCCGCATCAAACTCGGAGAGCTTTACAAAAGTGTAGATCTGCCGAAACTGAACCAGAGCGCGTCGGTAACCGACCTCGATCGGTTGAGCCTTCGCGTCGAGCCGTTCGAAGAAGCCTCCCTCGGGAGCAATAAAGGCGACAGACCGGTTGAGGTAGCGATCGATCGCGGCTCGAACTTCGCGAGCGAAGGTCATATCAAGTCCCATTTCGCGCGGCGGGCCGGAGGCGTGCTCTAGTGTCCTGTTCGGAAAGTTCGAGTGAGAACTCGGCGAGCCATTCGGCATT
>CAYZYD010000192.1:0-7405 GCA_964482505.1 uncultured Planctomycetia bacterium
GTGTCGAATTTGTGACTGATACGCACTCAATTTAGGCTCCATTTTTAATGCGTTTAGAAGACCCTTGCGATATTCTAACTCCAGCTCCGAGCTACCGAGAGTTGCCAGACTCCAACCTACGAGTTGATCAATGTGTTTCTGGATCTCGGCTGACTCGTTAGTCTCTCTTCCTGCCATTCTCCTAGCGTTAAAAAGGCTAATTATCACCGAATCTCTAAAATTCAAAGTAGCTTGGGGAGCAAAGAACTCCTCTGAGAGACGCTGATAAATCTTTGGACTGTCCGTGACATTCCCTAAGTTAACAGCCGCCGTATTCGCGTAGCTCTCATCTCCAGCCAAGGCTAATTCCAAGAGTCTGTCCGAAGCCTCTTGCACCCTTGGCAACCCACCGAGCATAAGGGCATGAACATAGCAGCCGGCAGGGTCATCGGTTTGGTTTGCCACGATCTCAAACGCTACAAGTTCTTCAAAATCTTGTTTGTTTTTCTTCCAGCGAAGCTCTGCAAACGCGTCCTGAGCTATGGGCAGAACACCTGGGATTGCCCGAACGTCCCCGATGCGACGAACGCCGCCTGCGCGCTGACCTATATGATACGCCAATTCGGTCATTACTCTTACTGAGACTGAGGGGTCCGTCGTTGAAAACAAAGCTGTTACAAACTTTTTTCTTGAACGATCACTCGAGTAAATTGCTAGGCCGACCTGAACCAACAGTTCGACAAGATACTCAGGCTCTTTCTTCGCAAGGCTGCCCATCTTCCTGCCAAATTCATCGGACAGAATGCGCGCCAACCCGACTAAGCGCCTATAGTCTTTAAAAAATTCGCTGTCATTATTGCGCAAAACCTCAAGGATGCATTCCTTGACTTCGTCGTGCTGTTCATGATGGACTTTTGGTCTTATTGAAAGGTACCTGTAAATTTGTCCATGCCCATGAAAATCGTCGTCGACGTTGGTGTTCTCCGCGAATATAGATGTCACAAACTGACAGATAGTAGTCGGACGGAGGCTATACTGTGAGACAACGGTGTCGTTGCCCGCATGGCTGGTGAGAATTGTTAGTACTTGTGGCAGCAAAGTTGATTGCTTGTTTGCGTACTCGGAACTCGTAGGCCTCTGGCCCTTCGCAAGAACAATCCGTTGCGGCAAGGGAATTTCGACTAATTCGGTATCGTTCGACGGTCCACTGCGCTGTTCTGGAGTATCGGGTGAACGATTTTGTCCACCGGTTCTCGTAGTGACTAATCGCTTTTCTTTAGGTTCAGAATCAGACAAGAATAAAACAAGAAGGCTAGCCGCTATGAATGTCGCAACGCCGGCAAATAACAATAACCTAGCCATCTGTTTTTTCCCTCCTGGGTTTAGAGCCCCACAAAATTGCAGAACTCGGCCGACCTTCCTTAGGGATTGGTATAACCTGGACAATCTCCAGCAACTAGGTCAAATGGAAATCCGGCTCCCAAAATCTGTTGCGGGAGGTAATCAGGCATAGTACACGCCATACCCTCGCAATTAAGATCATGAGCTGCTGTCAGCCAATTCGTCGAATAAGTAAAACTAGTACACTTACACACGCGCCCTGCCATTGGGTCAGAAGCACAACTTGCAACACACGCGGAGTTGACCTGAAAACCATGTTCCCGACGCTCCACGCAACACGCTTCTTCATCCGAAGTCGAGATACAGTTGCCCATAGGAGGCGTATACACCCAAGTGCCGCACGTTTCTGCGCTGGGACCGCATACACAGGTCCCGGACGGTGCCTGAAGAATTACGGTTTCATTAGTATCAGCCTTCTCTGCGCACTCTCCTGTTTCAACTGCAATCAATTGGCAACATAGACAGAGCAGAGGGCAGAGGGCATAAACTGTGATCATTTGCTTAATCATGACGGCTATTCACGAGGGGTTCGTCAGAGTGGCTAACGCGCGTGCGACCACAAGTCAATCATTACCTGGAAGAGGTTTGTGCCCTGGCTCTGGGATATTTCTCCGCCTCGACGAATCTTTGTCGGTCGAAGGACATTCGCTCGTCAGCGAGCAAGACGGCTGGATTCGACCGGAGGCCGCGTACGAAGCATCGAGGATCGTCTCCGCATTGCTGACACTGTCAGAGAGAGTCAAGTCAGACGTCTTCGCAGTGTGGACTGAGGAGTCATAGATTCAGTCAAGCCCGGCCCGTCGAATCACCTCGAGTCGAACCGCCTCCGCGGGTAGCGCGGGGGGCAAGGTGAGCAGCAGCTCGCGCTCGCGGTTGAGAAAGAGTCGGGTGCCGGGTCGCGTAAAGGCCGCGGGGCAGTACTGGTTGGGCTCACGAGTGAGCGCGACGAGGATCGGGACCGGCGACCGCTTAAACTCCGATCCGAGTGCAAACGACTCATCCGACCTGAGTTGAAAGAGCACCACGATAAAGAGAGCGTGTTCACTCCAGCCCTCCCAGGCCTCGAGCTCGGCGCGCAGCCGCTCTCTCGAAAAGCTGCTGTCGAGGAGCCAGACGACTAAGAGACCGTTCCGATCTCCAAGCGCGCGCGCACTCTCGACGAGAAGGCGGTCTCGGTAGGTGCTCTTCTTCTTGACTTCGAGATCGAACGCCTCGGGCCAGCGGTCGAGGTTCCAAGTCTGGTATTCGTAGATGTGAGTCGGTTCGGGAAGCCGGTCCCGGCGGTGCCGCGCGTGCCATCGCAAAGTGCTCGCGGCCGAGGCGAGATGGGGATTTGAGGAATAAGCCGCCTCGACAGCGGGCCACACGGAGACCTCCTCGGTCCGCGGCTCCTCGAGAACTGACTCGAGAAGCCAACCTCGTACCGAAGGCGTACCGCGGAGCTCGCGAAGTTGAGCGAGAGCCCGAGCGCGATCCCCGGAGGTCAAAAACTGGGCCGCGCTCGCATAGGCTGGAGGTTCGGCTGGAGGTTCGGCTGGAGTCTTGGTTGGAGCTTCGCGCGGTGATCCCCCCTCCTCGCTAACACTCGCAGCCTCTTCTGCTCCCGATTCGAGCTCAGGCTCAGGATCTGAAGCAGACTCCGCAAACCACGAGCGTACGGCGCTCACCAATCCCCCCTCGAGGAAGATCAGAGTCAAGGCTCCGACGAGGACGACCCCCAGCCAAAATCGAATCGATTGAAACGGCGTAGACAGATTCAATACGGAATTACCTCGTAAATCTCGGGCGTCGCTATCCTAACACCCCGCCCGAAAAAATCATTCCGGTTGAGGCGGGCGAGATCGGGTCGCATAAACCACGGCCACCGTTTGCCGCAAGCACCAATCCGCCGTACCGGGGTGCTCCGCGCACCCCATCAGCCTCAAATCGAAAGCACGTGGCGGGCGAATCACGAAGCAGAGAAGAGAAGATTGGAAAGAGATCGAGTTCTGAGGCTCAAGTCCTTGCGGTCCTCCGCTCCGTACCTCACCATCCCCGCTTGCCCGACGCACCTCTCCTCGAGGTATCCATCGCGGAATGCTTGATTCGGAGATTCATGTCACGAGAACCGCGCTCTCGGTTATCGACGGCTCGAGATAACCCTACCCACTGGTCGCGCAGCCGGGCGTCGCGGCTCATCGCGAGCATCTGCCTATTGCCAGCGCTTCTCATAGCAGCTGCCTCGATCGACGAAAAACCCCGAGCGAAGCGCCCCGCCGCCGCAAAGACCGATGAACCCCAGAGCCTCTCCCCGCTTCCGATCGGGGAACGACTCGTCTACCGTGCTTATCTCCGAAAAGCGGGGATCGAAGTCGAAGCCGGCACCGCGGCGTTTACGTTGACCGAAGAAAAAAACGGTCGATTGCTGATCAGTTCGGTCGCCGAGGGGAGCAAGTTCGGCTACTCGCTCGCCAGTCGGGTTCGCTCCTCCGTCGATCCCGAATCGATCACTCCGAGCCTCTATCACTACTTGCAGACCGGCTCCGAGGATCGCCAAAAGAAACTGATGTTCAGCAAGAGCCGGGTGATCTACCTGCGCGAAAAGCACTGCATGGAGCCAAACTGCCAAGACTCCAAGCACTTCGTCAAGCGCCGACGCTGGGCCGGTCTTATCCCAAAGGAGAAGCGCTGGATCCACTGCCCGGACCGCGATTGCGAGATCGAGTCGCACCATCACTGGAAGATCCGGCACCGGCACGAAGTCACGGGCCCCCACTACGATATGCTGTCTGCGATCTACTTCGCTCGAACGCTCGATCTGCGTCCCGGGATGAAGCAGACGATTTCGGTCGTCGACGACCACGATATCTGGCAGGTTGAGGTGCAAGTCTACCCCGGAGGAATCGTCGAGACGCCGGCCGGAACCCGCAATTCGATCAAGATCATCCTCGAACCGAAACCCGCCGCGGGCGAGCGAGACAAAGAAGATTTCTCGGGCCTGTTCGGAATGAGCGGGAATATCCGGATCTGGCTCGACGCCGAATCCAAACGACCTCTTAAGGTGCAGGGGAAATTGCCCTTCGCTTTCACAAACCTTCAGGCGCGCGTCGAACTCGTCAAAGTCGGTCGCACTGAGAAACCCTGCGACCTCTGAGTGACCGCCCACGCCCCGGTTTCAAATGCTCGAGCCGAGTGCGGCGCTTGAACAGTGCCACAGGCACCAATTAAACGAATGCTGGCCGGAGAGGTTCAAGGCGTCCTGCCGCCGTCCTCCCGGCAAGAGCACTCTTTGGACACGCGGATGTCAGTCTCCCGTACTCCGGGTCCGTCTCGAGAATCTCCCCCGAGGCCGCTTTCCGCAAAACGTTCGCCGTGCTATCGTTTCGTCTTATCGACGTTCACGACTGACCGACCTCCCACCCGTAAGCCGACTCGCCCGTGATGCTAGAGCGATCTACCATAGTTCACCGCAGCGCGCTTGAGCTCAGCCTCACCGTCTCCGGCAAACGGCTGAGGATTGGACGAAACTCGAGGTGCCCGTCGTGAACTCCGGTGCCGCGCTCTTACGTCAAATCCCGCCCGTCGATAGACTCCTGCAGACCGACGAGATCAAGTCGCTCGTCGCGGTACACTCGCACGCCCTCGTCGTCGCTGAACTCAGAACCCTGCTCGACGAAGTGAGAGAGAGGGCGCGCGCCGGAGAGTTGACCGCCCCCGACCTCACCCCAGCCGCGCTCGCGGGTTCGCTCGCCGAGATTCTCGAGCTGACGACGCGCCCCTATTACAGTCGAGTGATCAATGCGACCGGAGTGATCCTCCACACGGGACTCGGTCGCGCCCCGCTCCCCGAGTCGGTGGCCGACTCCTTGGGCGAGCGCGCTCGACACCCAGTTCGAGTCGAGATCGACCTCGCCACGGGTCAGCGCGGCGGTCGCGATCGCGGCGTCGGCGAACTCCTCTGTCGGCTGACCGGGGCCGAAGCCGCCACGGTCGTCAACAACAACGCGGGCGCCACGCTTCTCATTCTCGCGGCACTCGCGCGCGGTCGCGAGGTCATCGTGTCGAGAGGCGAGCTCGTCGAGATCGGCGGCTCTTATCGTATTCCAACGATCATGGCCGAGAGCGGCGCCAAGCTGCGCGAAGTGGGCACCACCAACCGGACTCACCTGTACGATTACGAAACGGCGATCCACGAAGAGACGGCGATGCTGCTCAAAGTTCACACCTCCAACTACAAGGTCGAAGGGTTTACGGGTGAGATCGACATCGGCGAGCTCGCCCACTTAGGCCGAGCACACTCGCTTCCCGTGGTGCACGATCTCGGCTCGGGCAGTCTCATCGACCTCAAGCAGTACGGTCTTTCAGAAGAGCCCGTCACTCAAGACTCGCTCCGGGCCGGCGCCGATCTCGTCTGTTTCAGCGGTGACAAATTGTTGGGTGGTCCTCAAGCTGGGATGATCCTCGGCCGTCGCGAACTCGTCGAACGCTGTCGACGACATCCGCTCTACCGCGCACTCCGCCCCGACCGGCTCGCCTACATGGCGCTTGAGTCGGTGTTGCGAATCTACCTCAAGGGTGAACGCGCGGCGATTGAAGAGATTCCCGCGCTCCGCCGCCTGACGTTACCCCCCGAGATACTCAAGCAACGCGCCGAAAAGCTTCGGGCGCTTTTCGAACCCATCGCGGGACTCGAATGCGGCCTCGTCGCCGACTTTTCGCTCGCGGGAAGCGGCTCTCTCCCCACGCGTCGACTACCGACTTGGGTCGTTTGGATAAAGACAAACCAAACGAGCGAACTCGCTCGCTCGCTGCGTCTCGGCTCCCCCGCCGTCCTGGCTCGACTTCGCGACGACGGTCTCTACTTCGATGTTCGAACCCTCGAAGACGAAGACTTGCCCGTTCTCAAGCGCCGAGTCCGCGAGAGTATGGAGTCTTCAACCCTACTGAAACCAAAGCATGACTAAAGAGCTCCGTCTGACCAAATACGCAACCTGCGCGGGCTGAGCGAGCAAGCTCCCCCCAAGTGACCTGGTCGAGGTCATGTCTCGAGTCAAGATACCGAGCCGACCCGAAGTGCTCTGGGGTCCGAGCACGCTCGATGATGCCGGAGCGATCCGAATCGACGAGGAACGCGCGCTGCTCCAAACGGTCGACTTCTTTCCCCCGATTGTCGACAACCCGTTCGACTACGGTCGCATCGCCGCCGCGAACGCGCTCTCAGATATCTACGCGATGGGCGGCGAGCCGCTCAGTGTTCTCAATTTGGCCGGCTTTCCGCGACGCGAGCTCGACCTCGCGATACTCACCGAAATTTTGAACGGTGGCTCCGCCGCTATCGAAGAGGCGGGGGCGGCCCTACTGGGCGGACACACGGTCGAGGACGCCGAGATCAAGTACGGACTCGCCGTCACCGGGATCGTCGCCATCGATCAATTGACCACCAACCAAGGAGCGCAGCCGGGTGACCGCATCCTGTTGACCAAGCCGCTCGGCACCGGCGCAGTCACCACGTCTCTCCAGCAAGGTCGATCCGACCCCGAACAGGTCAAAGCCGCCGTTCTTTCGATGCAGACCCTCAACCGGGGCGCCGCTCGCGCCATCAAAGCAGTCACTTCGAGCGCAGTCACAGACGTCACTGGTTTCGGGCTCCTCGGCCACGCTTCCGAAATTGCTCGCGCTGCCGACGTCACCCTGACCTTCGAAGCGACCGCATTGCCACTCTTACCCGGAGCGGTTGAGCTCGCGACTGACGGCTGCCTCTCCGGGGGCGCGGGACGAAGTCGCCGCTTCCTCGCCGAGCGGCTCGAGATCGAGGAGGGAGTCGACGAGGCCCTCGCCAACCTCGCGCTCGATGCCGAAACTTCGGGCGGTCTCCTCATCTGCGTTCCCGAAAAGCAAGTCGACGACCTCGTGGCAGCCCTCGACCGGGAAAAGACCACAGTGCAGGCGATCGTCGGTCGAGTCGAGCCGAGGCGAACTGGCACCTGGGTCCGCCTCGTCTCTGAGCTTGCTCACTACGACACAAAGCGTGAGAAGTGACGGTCCG
>CAYZYD010000193.1:0-7396 GCA_964482505.1 uncultured Planctomycetia bacterium
CGATCACCGCAATGACATTGGCGAGGATCGTCATCACCGGCGTCACCAGAATGAGAGCCACCAGTCGGGGCAGAATCAGGAAGCGCACGGGTGAAATCGCCATCACCTCGAGCGCGTCGATCTCCTCCGAAATCTTCATGCTGCCAATTTCAGCCGCGACTCCGCTCCCGAGGCTCGCCGCCAGGATAAAGGCCGTCATTAATGGGCCCATCTCACGGATTACCGTCGCGGTGACGACCCACCCGATACGGTACTCTTGGCCGTAGTCGACAAGGATCACCCCGAGCCCGATCCCGAGGATCATGCCGATCACGAGACTGACGAGGCCCACCACGGGAAGGGCGATCATGCTGTAGTTGTAGAGAAGGTCGAAAACGTCTCGAATCCGCCGGGGGCGGAGGAGCGAGGGGAAGTCGACGACCGTGCGCACCGCTAGGGCGAGGCCGTAGCCCGAAGTCTCCGCCGACTCACTAATCGCAGTGCCAAGTCCTCGTATCCAACCGAGCAAGATGAGCTCTTTTCTCCAGTTCGAACCGCTCGCACATTATCGGCTCGAGTCGGCTAAGTCCTTAGCTAAGTTTTGGTTCAGAAATCTGTCGGAATTGTAAGAGTTCTCACCACGGGATCCATAGAGTCCGGATGCGAGTGCGACCGTCCTCTCGCGAGTACTCAAAGAACCCGCCCAAAACCTGAAAGAGTTGCCCCGAGTCCCTGTGTTCTCCTTGAAGAAGTCCCCAGAAGAGCTCCCAGGCACGGCGCCCGTTCGATTCGGATCGGTAGCGGAAAAGTTGCCAGAGTCGAGCGTAGATCTCCTCGAACGCTTCCGGGTTGCCAAAAGGTGAGAGCGCGAGGACCCGGTGATCGATCTGGCCCGACTGGGTTTCAGACCAATACCAGAGGGGCCAAAGCTTGCCCTTTCGCCGGACGAGCTGTCCCGCCTCGCGCGTTTCTGTACTCCAGTAGATCGGGGTAATCCAGGATCGGCCGATGGTCCGTCCCTCCGATTGCACGATTTCACGTCGTTGGATCGGCCACAGTGCGAACTGCCGGTAGTAGGTGGGCGAGCGGCGAATTCCAAAGAGCGGATAGACTTCGGTCTGTTCGGTATAACCCCCACGCGCCCAAAAGAATATCGGGAAGAGTGCATAGTTCCGTTCTCCAGTGCGTTTGCCGTACTCGGTTTGAACTAGAGGCCAGAGGTAGGACTGTTTGAGGAAGGAAGCGTTTTCGATCCGGCCGTAAAATGGCCAAAACCAGCGAATCTTGATCGGTCGGTTGGTGGCGAGGTTCTCGTCGTAAAACTGAATGAAGGGCCAGAGGAAGGTTCGCCTCGAATATTTGAGTTCACCTCGAGCGTTGTAGGCCCAGTACCGCGAGTAGATATTAAGCACTCGATAGCCGAAGACTTGAGGGCCGACGACGTGATTGACCAGCGGAAAGAGAATGTGGATCGACTCACGGATTGAGTCGACGAAGCGTACGAAAAGTGGTGGCAAGACGGCGTCGATGCGATGTTGACCGAGGAGACCCTTAATCGTTCCCCCGAACGGTAGCGGAGCAAAATAGGACCCCTCCTCGGGATCACTGCCCCAAAATGCCACAGGCAGGAGCCAGCCGTCTGAATCATATCCCTCGCCTTGAGGCTTTGGATAGCGTCGATAGTAGAAGAGCGGAAGCAACCGGGTCCGGTGAAATTCACCGAGTCGCTGCCGGCGAAACAGCGGCCAGAGAATATCAAGATCGTACTTTTGCTCGTCGCGATCCCAGGTCTTTCGGGTCCCGAGGGGTCGAATCGACCAGCGAGCAATCTCGTTCGCCTCCCCTTCCAGCTTGCGACCGATGATCGGGTGAAAACCGCGCTCGCCGTCGATCACCGATCGGCAGCCGGCGATCACAACCAATAGGAAGACGCAGAGGGTGGAACGAATCACGCGGGTCCAACTCCGAGTAGATTGGCAGTAAGGGATCGTATACAGCGACTTGAGCGGCTCCGGCTGGCGAGAAGCCGGCTCGAATCCCAGGCTCCGTCTTCAAGTCAAATCGGGCAGCGATAGCGGGTGTGGGGATGTCGAATCGTAACTCGAGTGCTTCTTAAAGAAGACTCATTTTTCGATTGAGTTGTCGGACTGGGTCCGCGGCTGACGAAGGCTAACGGTGGCATTAGAAATGTCGCTGACCCTTGGACGTGGCGGGGCCGGGGTCCCAGTCAGCGGGTCCCAAGTCAGCGGGTCCCAGTCAAACGGTCAGCGCGATTACTCGAGGATAATACGCGGAAAGAAATCTGGAATGAAGAGATCCCAGACCTTTCCCCCCGACTCTGAACTCAACTTTTGACCCGGCGAGAGGCTCAAGTAAGTGGTCGCACCCGTACCAAAGTCATCGTCGGTCAGCAGTAAATTGAGTCGAAACTCCATCCCGGGGAAGGGTATCTGCTGATCGTTCTTGCGTGCATTGCGAAAGGTGTCCCAGGGAATCGTGACTTCGTAGACCACCCCGCTTCCGTCGGGTTTCCTACGAACTTGGAATTCTCCCTGAGGCTTGTTCTGCTCTTCGTCCTCCTCCTCGTTTTCGTCTTCCTCACCCTCACCAGCGGGTGGAGGCTGTTGAGGTTTTGGTACGGTTAGCGCGAGCGTGAAGAGCTGATCGTCCTGTCGGGCGCGATCACCACCATTCCCCAGAAAGTCAAAGGCCATCAACAGGCAGTCTCCTTGCCAAGTCGTGGCATCGCGATCGTAGGGGTGAACACTATCGTCGGTGACGTCGAGGGCGAGGTGAAAGCCCTCCTCACTCCAACCGAGAAAGGCGAGTGCAGACTGATCTCGGAGGCCGAGCCAGTGATCATCTCTCGAACCTTGGACGCGACCAAAATAGCGGCCTGAGAGAACCGGGAAAGACTCAGCGGCATTCCAGGGCTCGTCGAGGCTCGCGTCGATCGTTGGGGGTCGACGAAGTTGGCGGGCCACGATACGAGGCGGCCGTCGCTCACCAAGCTCCTGCGCGATGCCTTCTAAAATAAAGGAGAGTTGACTGCGTTCAGAGTCGGGAAGGCTCGGGTCATCGATCGCTGATTCTAGGGCCGAACAAGCGACTTCCAAGAGGCCGACCCGATAGGCGAGCCGCGCGAGTTCCAGCGGTTCACTTTGTTGTGGCTCAAAGCGGGCAAAGTCGATCTTCTGAACTCGCCCCCAGAGTTCACGTTCGAGTTCGGGCGCTGAATAGCGTCTCAATCCCATATCTCCGCGGCGAGTTAGAAGCACTAAGGTGTCACCGACAAACTCGGCGAAGAAAAGACTCTGGCGTCGACTTAAGAACTGGTTAGAGACTCGGAAAGGACCTTCGTCGATCGGTAGTCCCCGATCTTTGGAGAGTACCGTAAGAGTCGAGGCAAGCTCACCCGCGACCAGGATCCAGTCTTGATATTCGCTGAGTCGATACTCGTCGTACTGGCGACTTAGGGGATATTTCCACTTTAGAGTGTCAATCTCCGCGAGCTGTAAGAGGTCGAGGCCTTCTTCTCGGAGAAAGGCCTTGGGAAGATCGAGACGCGTGATGGTCTTACCAAAGCCGCGCTCGAGCAGCAGGTAGAGGCCGGGATAGAAGAACTTAACATCTTCGACTCGGGTGTCGGCGATCTGGTGCACCCAAAGTCGTCGGCCGAGTTCGCCACTCACCCCGTGCAATGCCTGCTTCTTTTGAACGTCACTTGTGAGGACTGTGAAGAAGGGGACTCCTTCGAACTGGTAGGTCCTTTGAATAGT
Organism: uncultured Planctomycetia bacterium; assembly: GCA_964482505.1. Taxonomy (GTDB): domain Bacteria; phylum Planctomycetota; class UBA8108; order UBA1146; family JAJFFE01; genus CAYZYD01. Next base: position 3,759 of record CAYZYD010000193.1, read on the forward strand.
CGCCCCGAAGAGGAGCCGATGCCGGTAGGCATTCTTCTCGAGATCGTAGATGACGAGAGTTTGGTTACTGCCGAAGCAAATGAGGTGATCGTCGAGAAAGAAAGGTGGAGTGGTTAGGACCGCGGGCTCGCCGAGTTCATCCTTGGGAAAAAGGGTCCTTGCGAGCTGCCCAGTCCGAATATCGGGCAGCTCAATTCGACTTCTTCCTCGATTGAAGCCGAAGAGAAGCAGTGATCCGCGTTGCTCGACCTCATCACGTAAGCCCATCGGACTGGCCGAAAGATCTTCCTTCCAGCGCTTCACCCCCGAACTCGCGTCAAATCCGTAGAGTTCTGAATCTTGGCTGATAGCGACGATGCACTCGGGACTTCGGACTACGCGCACAATCTCTGAGCGTAGTCTCTTTTCGGGATCGTTAAAGTCCAACTCGGCCGTCCAAATCGTCTCGCCGGAGTCTACGGCGTGGATCCGAATTTCATGCCGATCATGAACGACGAATGCTCCTTGACCCACCAGCTGTGGGTCTCTGAGCCAAGCAGATTCTCGAGACCAACTCGGGCGGCTCTCACTACCAGTGGGAGCTGTATTGACGGCCCAGAGATTGACTCCGCTCTCCGCGCTTCTGCGGGTCAGGTTGCGTCCTGCGACGCTGATGAAAGTCTCGTCTTCGAGCGGTAACACCGTGACGGCTCGCTGGTAGAGCAGGTTAGTCGGAGTGCGCCAAGCGGGGATAAGCTCTTGACGAAGCCCGGCCGGAGCTCGATCGCCACGATTCGTTGGAAGCGAACTGAGGATTACGTCAACTCGCGACCGGACGCTCTCTTCACCGCGCGGCGTCGAGAGAAGGGCATCGGCGTAATTGTTCCGCAGGCGATTGAGGATCTCTCGCGCACGTTCGTAGCGCTCTTCTTCAGCCTGGAGGGAGGCGTATTTGAACAGGGCTTCAAGGCCTTCCCGCGTCGATTCTTCGTAGAGAAAGACCCGTTCGAGTGCGTGGAGTGCCTTTCCCGTTTGTCCCTGGCGATAAAAGATGTCCGCGAGCGTCAGGCTCGCCTGCCGTCCGGCACGCGTGAGTGGGTACTGACGACGACAGCGCTCGAGCTCCGGTATTGCGGAGTCGGCGATACGGTTGCGGTTATCTCGGATCGACTGGCTCAGCTCTAATGCGCGTTGTGCGGCCTCTTCTCGACTCTTCAAGAAGTCATCATCGGGACACTCTTGCAAAATACGACGAGCGACCATTTCGATCGGAACCGTCAGTTCACCCTCGAGGAAGATCTCCGCGCCATAGGCTTTGATCACGACGGTCGAGATCACCTCCGCCGCGAGCAGCATGTCGCCTGCAGACGCAGCTCTTCGGGCTTCCTGAACCCCGATGTTGGCGAGAAAATCCCCCGGAGGAAGCAGCCCGAAGATCGCCTTTACGATGGACCGGCGCTCGCTATCGCTCCAGCGCTGACGAGCTTGAGGGTGCCGGTGGTAACTGGCTCTAACGCGTTCCATCGCTTCACGCGTGAAGGCAAGCAACGCTTCAAATGAGGCCTGTCCTGGATTCCACTGTCCTTGGTATTGCTCTCCCTGAAAGTGCTTGATCCAACCGAAGAAAGCGTCAGGCCGCTCCAATCTGAGAAGTTCGCGCGCAGTCGCTAGTTCAGCTTCGAGGTTTTCGCCCGAGGGTTGGTTCACAGGGGGTCGAGGCTCAAGAACAGTCGACCACTGTTCGCCCTTGGCCCAGATAAAACGACCGAGACGTCTCAATTCTGCGATGGGATGGCTGAGTCCGAGAACCTCATACTCCCAGTCTTTCAGACGGTTATCGTCGCTTAGGTTAACCCGAAAGAAGCCTTGAGCGTGAGGCAGCAGCCAGGCTGAGCCATATGCGACGGGAGGAGCGTTGATCTTCGGGAGGTCAACCGGGAGGTATAATTTGGCGGTCAACTCGAGTGCAGTGGCTTCAAATCGGTAAAACTCGACTCGGTGAGCAGCACAGGTTGCGAGGAGGAGTCGGCCCTCGGAATCGCTCCGGTAATTCCACCACTGGCGATCGACTCGAGGTAGTTCGGCGACTAGTTGACCGCTCGAGTTGAAAATGAAAAGCGCATTTGAGTCACTCGGCGCGGTAACCACCATATTACCGATCGTTGCGAGGCCCACGGTATCAAATCGGCTTTCATACCTTAGAGCGTCGCGGCTTGCCGCTGGAGCGAGTCGCGGGTAGTCGGTGGACCATTCGAGGGCGCCGTCCATGACCGAGTATCGGGCCAGGGTTCCGCGTTGGGTGAGGACGTAGATCTTGTCTCCCTCGACGCAGAGTCCGGGCCTTGTGACGCCGAGGCCAAGGTACGTCGCACCGTTAGCCGAACCGAGGTTGCGATTCCAAACGGTCTCACCCGTTGCGTCGATCAACGCAATGCGTCCCGTCAGAAAATCACTTCGGAGGTCATAGGCGGCAACGACGACTCCGAGTGAGCAGACTTCGGGAACGGATACGGCGATCGTCTCGCCGGGGGCAGGAAGCTCGCTCTTGGCCACCTCTTCACTCGACTCGACCGCAGGGTCGACGAGAGCTTCTTCTACTGCTTTTGCGAAGAGTTGACTCAGAGGAAAGCGCCAGGCAAACCCACCCGTAGATCGCCGGATAGCCGTAAGCTCAAAGCTGTTGGCACAGATAATGAGATCGTTGAAGACGGCGGGACGGTAGAGTTCACCGGGGTTCGGTTTGACGCGCTGATTAAGAAAGGGGCTCGACCAGACGAGGGCGCCGCTTGAGCGGTCGTACTTCTTCAGTTCGTGCGAGTCGGCCAAGTAGGCAGAGCTCTCGGTCAGGGCAGGGTGACTTTCGAAAAACGGGGTCGCCCACGACGCCGAAAGATCACCTCGAGGCCAAGGTTCCCAGCGCTGTTTGGATACGGCTTGCCAGAAAGTACTCCGGTCGAGGGCCGGCGTGGCCCGATCGCCAATCCGAAGCCTCTCGAGTAGTTGTCGAAGTTCGGGCGCAAGCTCGTCTCCAGCGACCCTGACATAAGCGTTGATATCGCCAAGCTCGAGTAATAGCTGAGCGTGACGTCGCTGCGCGGACGCGGCGAATTTTGAAAAGGGAAAGTCTCGAGGGATTCGTCTCTCTAACTCGGACCTTTCCGCAGGCCTTCGATTCGAGAGCGCTGCAGAGAGGACGAGTTCCACTGCCGATTCCGCTTTGCGTTGATCACTTGCGTCGAGCATCCGTATGAGTTGCGAGAGGTAAGCGCCCGCGCCGATCGAACGCCCGCCCGAGAGCGAGAAACCACCGTCGGGTATTTCGTCGACGAGGCGCTGGGCGAAGGCTTCGATCCCGTTGATCACTCGGAGCGAATCGCCCTCGGCGCGGGCACTCTCGATGACGTCAGCGATCTCGCGAAGCCCCGTCGCCTCGGGGAGCGTCCAATCAGAGTCGGGATCTTGGGCGAAGAGAATCTGAGGGATTAGCACGAACCCACAGGTCATCAATAAAAGTAGCGGAGAAGAGCGTCTGAGCATTTTATTCCTAAGCGATCCCGACGGTGGGTTAAGAGAAGCGGTTCGTGGGGCTTCGAGTCGCCTCTAGGCCCGCATTATTCACGAACCGCGTAGCGAGAAGTCGCAGTAGCGGGCTCGTGAAT
>CAYZYD010000194.1:0-2824 GCA_964482505.1 uncultured Planctomycetia bacterium
CATCGCCGAAGAGTCGACGTCGTGGCCCGGAGTCACCGGCGAACCGATCGCGGGCGGGCTCGGTTTCGATCTCAAATGGAACATGGGTTGGATGCACGACACCCTCGGATTCTTCAGTCGAGATCCGCTCTACCGCAAGCACCACCAGAACGAACTCACCTTCGCGATGCTTTACCAGCACTCTGAGTGTTTCCTCGATCCGCTCTCGCACGACGAAGTCGTCCACGGCAAGGGCTCGCTGCTCGCCCGGATGCCCGGCGACGAGTGGCAGAAGCTCGCTAACCTCAAGACGCTGCTGGCCTATCAATGGACGAGACCCGGGAAGCACCTCGTTTTTATGGGCAGCGAGCTCGCGCCCTACGAGGAGTGGAATCACGCGGCCTCGCTGCCGTGGCCTCTCGTTCAGTACCGCGAAGGTTACCAGCGCTTCTTCGAAGCCCTCGGCCAACTCTACCGGTCCGAACCGTCGCTCTGGCGCGGAGATTACGAGCCGCATGGATTCCACTGGATCGATTGTGAAGACCGCGAACAGTCGGTGCTCTCCTACGCGCGATTTGACGGCGATGCCCATCTGATCATCGTGCTCAATCTGACTCCGGTGCCGCGCTACGACTACCGGATCGGAGTTCCGCGTCGGGGTCGCTACTTTGAACGGTTGAGTTCTGACGCGCGCGAGTTTGGCGGCAGCGAGGTCGATACCCGGGCTTGGGTCGAGACCGAACCCGCGCCGATGCACGGGCAAGGGCAGTCGGTGGTTTTGACGCTTCCGCCGCTCGGAGCGCTCGTCCTCAAACCGGAGGCGTTGCGATGAAACTCTCCGAACGACCCGAACTCGCGAACCTCGCGCGCGCAGTCGGCATCGTCGAGAGCTACGTCGATACCGAGGGACGTTCCCAGATCACTACTGTGACGACGGCGGAGAAGTTGCTCGCAGCGCTCGGTTACGAAACTTCGACCGAAGAGAGCGCATGGCGCGCACTCGTCGAACGCTCCGAGTCGGCACCGATCATCCGGCCTTGTCAGGTCTGGCGCTACCGACGGACGCGCTCCCCTCGGGTGGTGATGCGAGTCCCCGAGGCGTTTCGCAGCGGCGGGACTTGGACCCTGCACGTCGAGGCTGAAGATGGATCGAGTCGCTTTGGTCGCGATGGTCATCTCGGGGCAATCTCAAGCGAAGGGCATCTTTCCCTCGGACTCGCGCATCTCGATCCCGGCTACTACCGGGTCGAATGTCGACTCGAGCAAGCCGGCGAGACGATTCGGGCGGAACAGCGTCTGATCGTGGTGCCGCCGATTGCAGTGCGTCCATTCGATCTCTGGGGAAATGATCCGCTCTTCGGCATCGCCGCGAATCTCTACTCGCTGCGCAGCCAGTCAAACTATGGATACGGCGACTTGGGCGACCTCAAGCAACTCGTTCAGTACGCGAGCCATTGGGGAGCCGACTTTATCGGCGTCAGCCCTCTCGGTGCGACCAACCCCGAGCACTTCTGCCCCTACCGCGGCCTGACGCGCCGAGCCCTCGATCCACTCTGGGTCGACATCTCAGCGCTCGAATCGGGGAAGATCCGGACGAACAAGACGCTCGAGGCGCTCCGCAATGCCGACGAGCTCGACCTCGAGAAGATCGCGCGGGAAAAGGAGCGCGCGCTCCGGCGTCACTTTAAGAAATTCAACCAGCAGCGAGCTCAAAGTCCTCACGCACGCGATTGCCGCGAGTTTGATAACTTCTCGGGACAAGAGTGGGTCCGCGACTGGGCGCTCTACGCCACCCTCGCGCAAACGAACGGGCCGGCCTGGGAACGCTGGCCGGAACCTCTGGCGACGCGCCGAGCTCAAGCGATCGAGAAGTTCGAACGCGACCACTCAGACGAGATCAGATACCACGCTTGGGTTCAGTTTGTGCTCGATCGTCAACTCGTCGAGATTCGTCGCGAGGCAGAAGCTCGCGGCCTGCGGGGTGGACTCTACCTCGACCTTCCGGTCGGTGTCCCCACCGAATCAGCCGACGTCTGGCTCAACCCCGATCTCTTTGTGCGCGGGATCTCGCTCGGAGCTCCCCCCGATCCGCTCGGACCTTTAGGTCAGACTTGGGGACTCACTCGGTACCACCCCGAAGCGCTCGCGCGCGATGGCTTTCGCGCGTGGAGCTCGCTCCTCGCAAGAAACTTTCAGCACGCGGGGATCGTACGCATCGACCACGCGGGAGGTCTGCTGAGGCAGTACTGGGTCCCCGAAGGAGAGCCGGGGTCGGCCGGGGCCTACATCCGTTTTCCTGCGGACGAGTTGATGGGCATCCTCGCGCTTGAGAGCTCGATTCACGAGACCGTCGTTGTCGGTGAAGACCTCGGTACGATGCCGCCCGAGCTCAAACCTCTGCTGGCGAGTTGGGGCCTTCTTTCGAGTGAAGTACTCGTCTTTATGGGCGGCGAACACGGCTACCGACGTCCGTGTGAGTACTCCTACCGCGCCCTCGCGAGTCTTAATACTCACGATCTCCCCCCCCTGCGCGGCTACTACCGCGGTGTCGATCTCGAACATAGAGCTCAGGCGTCGACGATCAATACGAGCGAACATTGGGCCGAGGAGCGCGAGATCAGAACGCGCGCCCGCGCTCAGCTTATCGCGCGACTCACGGAGGAGGGTCTCCTGAGCCCAGACATATCCGTCGACGACCACCAACTCAGCCGGGCCGTGCACACTTTCTTAGCGCGCACCCCCGCTCCCCTCACCCTCGTCTCGCTCGACGACCTCGTCGGCGAATCCGCACCCGTTAACAGCCCCGGAATCCCGGGCGAGCCCGACGCCCCCGGGCGGCGGCGCG